>DASQSR010000125.1:0-10737 GCA_035642295.1 Allostellaceae bacterium
GCACCCGCGAGAGCCCCCGCGCGACGCACAGCGTCGTCGCGCCGGCGTCAGCGGTTGCGCCAGCAACCGCGAGAGCCCCGCGCGGAGCCATAAGCCAGCGGCCGTTCGCGCGCTCAGCGCTTCTTCTTCGCCGGCTCCTCGAGCACCGCCGACTCGCGCGCCGCGACGATGGCGGCGCGGGCAAGCGCGTCCGCGCGCTCGTTCTCGGGATGGCCGGCATGGCCCTTGACCCAGAACCACTCGACTCGGTGCGGCTTCATGGCGGTTTCGAGCCGCTGCCAGAGGTCGATGTTCTTCACCGGCTTCTTGTCCGCCGTCTTCCAGCCGCGCGCCTTCCAGGCATGGATGAAGCGGGTGATGCCGTCGCGCAGATACTGGCTGTCGGTGTGGAGGTGAACGCGGCTCGGCCGCTTCAGCGCCTCCAGCGCGGAGATCGCCGCCAGCATCTCCATGCGGTTGTTGGTGGTAGGATTGGCGGCGCCCATGAGCTCGCGCTCATGCTCGCCATAGCGCAGCACCGCCCCCCAGCCGCCCGGGCCCGGATTGCCGCTGCAGGCGCCATCGGTGAAGATGTCGACGATGCCGTCGCCGGCGCCGTCCGCCGCAGCGGTCATGCGTCGACCCCGTAGGCCGAGGGCCGCGCGACGCTGCGGTGGAAGCGCAGCTTCTGCAGGTATTCGAGCGGATCCTTGCGACGCACGAGCGCTCCGGCCGGGTGGTTCAGCCAGTCAAAGAGCCGCGTCAGCAGGAAGCGCAGCGCGCTGCCGCGTGCCAGCAGCGGCAGGGCGGCGAACTCCGCCGGCGTCAGCGGCCGGACCCCGCGATAGCTCGCCAGCATCAGCCGCGCCTTGGTGACGTTGAAGCTGCCGTCGCTTTCAAAGCACCAAGCATTGAGGCAGATGGCGAGATCATAGGCGAGGAAATCGGTGCAAGCGAAATAGAAGTCGATGATCCCCGAGACCCGATCGTCGCGGAAGAAAATGTTGTCGGGGAAGAGGTCGGCGTGGATCACCCCCATCGGCAGCGCCTCGGGCCAGCATTGCTCCAGCGCTTGAAGCTCGCTCTCGAGTTCCTGGGCGAGCCCCACCTTCACGTCGTCGGCGCGCGCGCGGCATGCCTCGAAGAGGCGGCGCCAGCCGGCGAGCGAGAGGTCGTTGGGGCGGCGCAGCGCGAAGGAGGCGCCGGCGCAATGCAGCCGCGCCAGCGCGTCGCCGACGCCGGCGCAATGGAAGGGGAGGATGCGGCGCGGCCACATGCCGTCGAGAAAGCTGACGATCACCGCCGGCCGGCCGCAGAGCCGCCGGAGCGCGGCGCCGTCCCGCGCCTTGATCGGTGTCGGGCAGGCGATGCCCGCGGCGGCCAGATGCTCCATCAGCGCGACGAAGAACGGCAGGTCCACCGGCGAGACCCGCTTTTCGAAGAGGGTGAGCAGGAAAATTCCGGCTTCGGTGCGCAGCAGGAAATTGGAGTTCTCGACGCCCTCGGCGATGCCCTTGCACGAGATCACGTCGCCCAGCGCGTATTCGGCAATGAAGCTGCGCAGCTCCTCGTCGGGAACGTCGGTATAAACCGCCATGTCAGGCGACGCTCAGCAGCGCGCGCGGCAGGTTGAAGCGCATTTCCTCGCGGGTCACGGCGACTTCTTCAAGCGCCACGTCGTAGCGGCCGCGGCACGCCTCGACCACTTCCTCGACCAGCGTTTCGGGCGCGGAGGCGCCGGCAGTGAGGCCGAGACGCGCCGCGCCGGCGAGAAAGCTCCAGTCGATTTCCGCGGCGCCGCGGATCAGCGCCGATTTGTCGCAGCCGCTCTGGCGCGCCACCTCGACCAGCCGGAGCGAATTGGAGGAGTTGGGCGCACCGACCACCAGCAGCCGGTCGACGCGTTGGGCGATCGCCTTCACGGCCTGCTGCCGGTTCGTCGTGGCATAGCAGATATCGTCCCGCCTGGGCCCCTGGATCTCGGGAAAGCGCTGCCGCAGCGCGGCGACGACGGCGAGCGTGTCGTCGATCGACAGCGTCGTCTGGGTCACATAGGCGACCGGCTCGTCCGGCTCCAGCGCCAGCGCCGCCACATCTGCCGGCGTCTCGACCAGCAGCACGGCACCGGCGGGCAGCTGGCCCATGGTGCCGATGACCTCGGGATGGCCGGCATGGCCGATGAGCACGATGCGCCGCCCCTGCGCGAAATGCCGCTCGGTCTCGTGATGCACCTTGCTGACCAGCGGGCAGGTGGCGTCGATATAGCGGAGTCGGCGGCGCTCGGCCTCTTCCGCCACCTTCTTGGGCACCCCATGGGCCGAGAACACCACCGGCGCGCCGACGGGCACGGCGTCGAGCTCGTCGACGAAGATCGCGCCTTTGCGCTCCAGCGCCTCGACGACAAAGCGGTTGTGGACGATCTCGTGGCGGACATAGACCGGCGCGCCGAAGCGATCGAGGCTGCGCTCGACGATCTGCACCGCACGCTCGACGCCGGCGCAAAAGCCGCGCGGACCGGCGAGCAGAATGGTCAGCGGCGCTCTCGTCATCGTCATTCCCTTGCAGCGGCGGGTCGCTTCTCCCGTGCCCGGCAGCCCTTGTGCGGCGCGCGTCGGTCGAATAGAGTCCAGCGCATTCCGGGCGGGTAGCGGCCCGGGAAGTTAGTACACCGGGGAGACGGGGGGAAGAGGGGGATGGGCGAGGCAATACCGGCGCGCAAGTCTCCGTTCTCTTTCGCCGCCGAGGCCGGCAAGGAATATTGGTGGTGCGCCTGCGGCCGCAGCCGTTCGCAGCCGCTCTGCGACGGTTCGCATCGCGGCACCGGCCTCACCCCCGTATCGTTCAAGGTCGAGCGGGACGGCGAAGTCTGGTTATGCGGCTGCAAGCAGACGCAGGGCAAGCCTTTCTGCGACGGCTCGCACAACCAGCTCTGATGCGTTCAGTTTACAGCGCCGTCCTCCTGTCGATCGTTGCGCTCGCGCTGGCCGCCTGCTCCGGCAGCCGCGACCAGGCCGTCGGCCACCTCAATTGCCCGGCGGCCTTCATCGCCCCTGGTCTCGACGCTTACACCATGTTCCGGCCGGGCGTGACGCCCACCACCAACGCCAACGACATCGTCTTCGGCGTCAAGTTCGTTTCGGTGCAGAGCGTCTGCCACAGCGAGCCTGAAGGCATCCGCGTTGACACCTCGCTCACCTTCTTCGCCGTGCGGAACGACGACAATTTCCGCCAAGGCGATTTCACCTACTTCGTCGCCGTCGCCGACGCCCGGCAGAACATCGTCGCCAAGCAGAATTTCGCGCTCCGCGTCGATTTCGCGCCGCGGCAGAAGCAGATGCGGATCTTCGACGAGATCACCGAGCACCTGCCGCTGAAGAACGTTTCGCTCGGCAGCAACTATGCGATCATTGTCGGCCTGCAGGTGAGCCGGCAGCAGCTCGACCTCAACCGCCGGCGCGAATAGCGCCGCGCGACGACGCAGGCGTCGTCGCGCGGCGGCAGCGGTTGCGCCAGCAACCGCGAGAGCCCGCGCGGTTGCGCAGGCGTCGTCGCGCCGGCGGCAGCGGTTGCGCCAGCAACCGCGAGAGCGCGCGGTTCCCAGGCGTTTTCGCTCGCGACAATGCCTTGCGGCATTGCGCGGGGTCTGGCGCGTCCTGCGGCGCGGTGCTAGGGTGGTGGTTGCCGTCGCACCCCGATGGGAGAGACCGGGTTCCGTCCCGGCGCCGAAGGAGCAACCGCCCCGGAAACTCTCAGGCAAAAGGACCGTTGGGGGAAGGGCACTCTGGAAAGCAGGCGAGCGCCGTCGGGCGTCCGCCTCACCGACGAGGTAAACCGGCCGCCCCTCGGGGGGCATCCGGCGAATCTTTCAGGTCCTGGGACAGAGGGGGCTTCTTCCGGTCGCTGGTGCGACCCGGCGAAGCCTGTTGTCCCGAGGAACGATGGCCGATCCCTCCCTCAACCGCACTCCGCTCCATGCGCTCCACCAGAGCCTCGGCGCCAAGCTGGTGGCGTTTGCCGGCTATGACATGCCGCTGCAATACGCCGGCGGCATCATGGCCGAGCATCTGCACACCCGCGCCAAGGCGGGACTCTTCGACGTCTCGCATATGGGCCAGGCGCGGCTCGAGGGCGAAGGCGCCGCCGAGGCGCTCGAGCGGCTGGTGCCGGCGGACATCAAGGGGCTGGCGCCGGGACGCATGCGCTACACGCTCTTCACCAACGATACCGGCGGCATCCTCGACGATCTCATGGTGACGCGGGCCGAGGATCATTTCTTCCTCGTGGTCAATGCCGCGCGCAAGCAGCAGGACTTCGCCCATCTCGAGCGTCATCTCGAGGGCCGGGCGCGGCTCACGCGGCTCCCCGACCGCGCGCTGCTGGCGCTGCAGGGCCCGGCGGCGGCGAGCGTCATCGCCCGTCTCGCGCCGGCGGCCGCGGCGCTGCCATTCATGGCCGGCGCGGCGCTTGCCGTCGACGGCCATGCCGCTTTCGTCACCCGCTCCGGCTATACCGGCGAGGACGGCTTCGAGATCTCGGTGCCGGCCGAGGCCGCCGAGCCGCTGGCGCGGCGTCTGCTGGCCGAGTCCGAGGTGCAGCCGGCCGGCCTCGGCGCGCGCGATTCGCTGCGGCTCGAGGCCGGCCTCTGCCTCTGGGGCCATGACATCGACGAGACGACGACGGCGATCGAGGCCGATCTCGGCTGGACCATCCAGAAGCGGCGCCGCGTCGAAGGCGGCTTCCCCGGTGCCGCCGTCATCCTGCGCGAACTGGCTTCAGGCGCGCGGCGCAAGCGCATCGGCATCCGGCCCGAAGGCCGCGCGCCGGCGCGCGAAGGAACCGTGATCACCGGCCGCGACGGCACTCGCTTGGGATCGATCACCAGCGGCGGCTTCGGCCCATCGGTCGATGGCCCCGTCGCCATGGGCTACGTCGAGGTGACGGAGGCGGCGCTCGGCACGCCGCTGCAGCTGCTGGTGCGCGGCACGCCGCGCCCGGCCCGCATCGTGCCGCTGCCTTTCGTTCCCCATCGCTACCATCGGGGTTCTCCGCCGCGCCAATCGGAAACGACGAGGACGCCATGACCACCGTCAAGTACACCAGGGATCATGAGTGGGTGCGTATCGACGGCGATGTCGCCGTCATCGGCATCACCGACTACGCCCAGACGCAGCTCGGCGATGTCGTCTATGTCGAGCTGCCCGAGCTCGGCCGACGCGTCGAGCAGGGCAAGGAGGCAGCGGTCGTCGAATCGGTGAAGGCGGCAAGCGAGGTCTACGCGCCGATCTCGGGCGAGGTGATCGCCGTCAACGACGCGCTCTCGGGCGAGCCCGGCAAGGTCAATGCCGATCCCATGGGCGACGGCTGGTTCCTGAAGCTGCGCATCGCCGACGCCAAGCAGCTCGACGGGCTGATGGACGAGGTCGCCTACGGCGCCTTCGTCGAGGGCCTGCACTGATGCGCTATCTTCCGCTCACCGACAGCGATCGCCAGGCGATGCTCGCCGTCATCGGCGCCGATGCCGTCGAGGCGCTCTATCGCGACGTGCCGAAATCGATCGCGCTCGACCGGCCGCTCGATCTGCCGCGCGCACTCGGCGAGATCGAGGTCGAGCGCGCGCTCGCGCGCCTGGCGGCGAAGAACGTGACGCTCTCCTCCGTCCCGAGCTTCCTCGGCTGCGGCGTCTATCGCCACCACGTGCCGGCCGCCGTCGATCACCTGATTCAGCGCGGCGAGTTCCTGACCTCCTATACGCCCTATCAGCCGGAGGTCTCGCAAGGCACGTTGCAGTCGATGTTCGAATTCCAGACTCAGGTGGCGCTCATCACCGCGATGGATGTGGCCAACGCCTCGATGTATGACGGCGCGACCGCCTGTGCGGAGGCCGTGATGATGGCGAATCGCCTGACCCGGCGGAAGCGGGCGATTCTCGCCGGCGATCTCCATCCGCACTACCGGGCCACCGCCGCGACCTACGCGCGCTTCGGCGATTTTACCGTGATCGAGCGCCCGGCCGATCCCGCCGCCGACGACGATCTCGCGGCGCTCGTCGATGGCGAGACGTCCTGCGTCGTCGTGCAGAATCCCGGGTCCTTCGGCGATGTCCGCGATGTCGCGCCGCTCGCCGAGGCTTGCCATCGCGCCGGTGCGCTGCTCGTCGTCGTCGTCACCGAGGCGGTCTCGCTGGGCCTCGTCAAGCCGCCGGGCGAGATGGGCGCCGACATCGTCGCCGCCGAAGGCCAGTCGCTGGGCAACGCGCCCGGCTTCGGCGGTCCCCATCTCGGCCTCTTCGCCGCGTGCGAGAAGTTCGTGCGGCAGATGCCGGGGCGGCTCGTCGGCGAGACCGAGGACGTCGAGGGACGGCGCGGCTATGTGCTGACCTTGTCGACGCGCGAGCAACATATTCGCCGCGAGAAGGCGACCAGCAACATCTGCACCAATTCCGGCCTCTGCGCGCTCGCCTTCACCATTCATCTGGCGCTGCTCGGCGAGGCCGGCTTCACCCGGCTGGCCCGGCTCAACCATGCGCGCGCCGTCGCGCTCAGGGATCGCCTCGCGGCACTGCCGGGGGTGCGCGTGCTGACGCAGCGCTTCTTCAACGAGCTGACGATCCGCCTGTCGCGCCCGGCGGCGCCGGTGGTCGAGGCCCTGGCGCGGCGCGGCGTTCTCGCCGGCGTGCCGGCGAGCCGCCTCTGGCCGGAGCGGCCGGATTTCGCCGACCTCATGATCCTCGCCGCCACCGAGCTCACCACCGAGGACGACATCGCCGCGCTCGCCGCCGGCCTCGGTGCGGTGCTGTCATGAGCGAGTGGAGCAAGGCGCTCGGCGGCTTCGCGCGCGAGGAAGCGGCCGGACGGACGATCAGCGGCAATCAGGGGCTCCGCCTCGAGGATCCGCTGCTCTTCGAGCAGGACGAGGCGGGGCGCTGCGGCGTCGATCTTCCGGAGCCGCCGGCAGGCGATCGCCTCGGCGCGCTCCGGCGCGAGGGGCCGATCGGCCTGCCCGGGCTCAGCGAGCCGCAGGTGGTGCGCCACTACATGCGTGCCTCGCAGAAGAACTACGGCATCGACATGGGCCTCTACCCGCTCGGCTCCTGCACGATGAAGCACAATCCGCGCCTCAACGAGAAGCTGGCGCGGCTGCCGGGCTTTGCCGACATCCATCCCTTGCAGCCGGAATCGACCGTCGCGGGCGCGCTCGAGCTGATCGACACACTGGCGCAGTGGCTGAAGGCGCTCACCGGCATGCCGGCGGTGGCGATGACCCCCGCAGCGGGCGCGCATGGCGAGCTCTGCGGCATGATGTGCATCCGCGCCGCCATCGAGGCCCGCGGCGAGCGGCGCCAGCGCGTGCTGGTGCCGGAATCGGCGCATGGCACCAATCCCGCCACCGCCGCGGCCTGCGGCTATGCCGTCGATCCGATCCCGGCCAATGCGCGGGGGCGCGTCGATCTCGCGGCGCTCAAGGCGAAGCTCGGCGCCGATGTCGCCGCCATCATGCTGACCAATCCCAACACCTGCGGCCTGTTCGAGGACGAGACGCTGGCGATCGCCGAGGCGGTGCACGGCGCCGGGGCGTTCTTCTATTGCGACGGCGCCAATTTCAACGCCCTGGTCGGCCGCGTGCGCCCCGGCGATCTCGGCATCGATTGCATGCATCTCAATCTGCACAAGACCTTCTCGACCCCGCATGGCGGCGGCGGCCCGGGCTCGGGGCCGGTGGTGCTGGCGGCGAGCCTCGCGCCTCACGCGCCGCTGCCCTGGCTCGTCCATGACGCCAAGGGTTTCAGCCTCGTCGAGCAGGCGCAAGGCGAGGCGGCGGCGACGATCGGCCGGATCAAGGGCTTTCACGGCCAGATGGGGATGTTCGTGCGCGCGCTCGCCTACATCATGAGCCACGGCTCGGACGGGCTGCACCAGCTCTCGGGCGACGCGGTGCTCAACGCCAACTACCTGCTGGCGCGGCTCGGCGACGTCCTGACCGCGTCATATCCCGGGCCCTGCATGCACGAGGTCCTGTTCGACGACCGCTTCTTGCAGAGCAGCGGCGTCAGCACGCTCGACTTCGCCAAGGCGCTGGTCGACGAGGGCTTCCATCCCATGACCATGTACTTCCCGCTCATCGTTCACGGCGCGCTGCTGATGGAGCCGACGGAGAGCGAGAGCAAGGCGTCGCTCGACCGCTTCGTCGAAGTGGTCCGAACCCTTGCCGAGCGGGCCAAGGCGGGGGATGCCGCCGGCTTCCACGCGGCGCCGCGGTTTACGCCGCGGCGCCGCCTCGACGAGACCGCAGCGGCGAGGAAGCCCGTGCTGCGCTGGCGCAGGCCGGCGGCAGCGACCCGCGAGGCGGCCGAATAGCGCCGCCTCGCTCAGCGGAAGCAACGATGGCGGCGCGGCTCCGGCCGGCTCTCGGCGATCCGCTGCCGCGCCTCGCTGATGAGCTCTCTGAGCTCGCGCGGGTCGACGCCGTCGCTGGCCATCAGCACCTGCGTCAAGGGATCCTCGAGCATCTGAGAGAGCGGCGGCTCGCAGTGATACCATCCCATGGTCAGCCTCCTGTCGCTCCCCTTGACGGGTTATACGGGCGACGGGCGGGCTTTATTCCCGGCTGCGGGCGAGTTTTTTCGCCTGTGGCGCCGGCGCCGGCGCCGCGGCCGCGATGCGCCGCGGGCGATAGTCCGCTATAGGATCGAAGTCTGGAGCGGGGGCGATGAATCCGAAGGCGAGGGGGAAGGCAGGGAAGCGAGCGACGCGCAGCTTTTCGGCGGCCGGCCGTTTGATGGGGCCGCGCATCGAAGGGCGCCTTTCCCCCGGCCTCGACGTCTATCACGGCCTCCTCACCATGAGGTGGGCCGGCTTTTTCGCCCTGCTCGCGCTCTATTACGTCGTCTTCAATCTCGCCTTCGCCGGGCTCTATCTCGCCACCGGCGACGGCATTGGCAACGCCCGGCCGGGCTCCTTCGGCGACGCCTTCTTCTTCAGCGTCCAGACCATGGCGACGATCGGCTATGGCCAGATGTACCCGCGATCGGTCGCCGCCAATCTGCTGGTCTGCCTCGAGGTGCTGCTCGGCATGAGCGGCCTCGCGCTGGCGACCGGCGTCATCTTCGCCCGCTTCTCGCGGCCCACCGCGCGGGTGATGTTCAGCACGGTCGCCGTGGTGACGACGTACAATGGCGTGCCGACGCTGATGTTCCGCGCCGCCAATCAACGGCGCAACCAGATCCTCGACGCGCAGGTGACCGCCGCGATTCTGCGCGATGAAGAGACCGCCGAGGGCGTCCCGATTCGCCGCTTCCACGACCTCGCGCTGCTGCGGGCGCGGACGCCGATGTTCTCGCTGACCTGGACGGTGATGCACCGCATCGACGAGATGAGCCCGCTCTACCGCGCGTCGCCCGAGACGCTCATCGCCGAGAGCGGCGAGGTCGTCGTCACTCTTACCGGGCTCGACCCTACCTTCTCGCAGACCGTGTCCGCACGCCATTCCTATGCCGCTGACGAGATCGCCTGGAACCGGCGCTTTGCCGACGTCATCGTCCGCGGCGAGGATGGCGGGCGCATCGTCGACTACCGCCGCTTCCACGAACTGGCGCCGATCGAGGAGCTGGGCACTGGACGCGGCGTTCCCTCCTGAGGGAGATTCCATGGCGCGTCCGATCGACGACGGGAACCGCCGTGCCCCTCAGGTCAATTCGGGCCAAATCGGGCCCCCGCATCGGCAACCTGCAGCTCGAATCGCGCCAGGGCGACAAGGTGCGGTCCTCGCCGCGCTGCGGGAAGGCGCTGGAAAAGCCGGGCCGGCGCCGCAGCGGCAATTGACAAGGCCGGGACTGGCCCGTTGAATGCGCGGCGTCCGCGCCGCGTCTGGGGACCGGAATGATTGCCCGCTTCGTCTTCTTCCTCATTCTCGCCAGCCTCGCCGCGCCGCTCGCCGCCTCGGCCGAGGACAAGGTCCTCAACATCTACAACTGGTCCGACTACATCGCCCCGGACACGCTGGCGCGCTTCGAGGCGGCGACCGGGATCAAGGTCCATTACGACGTCTACGACGCCAACGAGACGCTCGAGACCAAGCTCATGGCCGGCGATTCCGGCTATGATCTGGTCGTCCCCTCGGCGATGCCCTTCCTCGCCCGCGAGATCGAGGCGGGCGCGCTGCAGAAGCTCGACAAGACCAAGCTCACCCATTACGGCAATCTCGACCCGCAGATCCTGCGCTTCGTCGCCGCCGCCGATCCCGGCAACCAGTACGCCGTGCCCTATCTCTGGGGCACGACCGGCATCGGGTACAACCCGGCGCGGGTGAAGGCGGCGCTCGGGGCCGATGCGCCCACCGACAGCCTGAAGCTGATCTTCGATCCCGCCAATGCCAAGAAGCTCTCCCGCTGCGGCATCTCCCTCCTCGATACGCCCCAGGAGATCTTTCCCGCGGCGCTGGCCTTTCTCGGCGTCGATCCCCTGAGCCGCACCACGGCGGATCTCGATCGCGCCGCCTCGGCGGTCGCGGCGATCCGCCCGTGGATCCGCAAGTTTCACTCCTCGGAGTACATCAACGATCTCGCCAACGGCGATCTCTGCGTCGCCTTCGGCTATTCCGGCGACATGATCCAGGCGAGGAATCGTGCCGCCGAGGCGAAGAACGGCGTCACCGTCGCCTATTCCATCCCGCGCGAAGGCGCGATGATCTGGGTCGACACCATGGCCATTCCGAAGGACGCGCCCCATCCCGAGAACGCGCTGCGTTTCATCGATTTCATCC
>DASQSR010000126.1:0-11277 GCA_035642295.1 Allostellaceae bacterium
GCCGGTGGGGAAGCCGGCGCCGCCGCGGCCGCGCAGCCCGGAGTTCTTCATCTCGCTGACGATCCAGTCGCGTCCCTTCTCGATCAGCGCCTTGGTGCCGTCCCAGTCGCCGCGCGTCCGGGCGCCCGGCAGGTGCCAGTCGTGCACGCCGTAGAGATTGGTGAAGATGCGATCCTTGTCGCTGAGCATCAGCGCTTCTCTTGGCCGAAGGAAAGGGTGGTGAGGGTTTGCGGTCCGCCGGCAGGCGCCGAGGTCTGGCGGCCGGTGACCGAGCCGGGTTTCGGCGCCTCGCCGCGCCGCAGCGCGTCGATCAGCCGCTCGGTCCGGGGCCCGTCGAGATCCTCGTAGAAATCGTCATTGACCTGGATGATCGGCGCGTTGACGCAGGCGCCGAGGCACTCGACCTCGGCGAGCGTGAAGAGGCCGTCCGGCGTGGTCTCGCCGATGGTGATGCCGAGCTTCTTCTCGCACGCCTTCACCACCTCGTCCGAGCCCCTGAGCCAGCACGGCGTTGTCGTGCAGATCTGGAAGAAATTCCGGCCGACTGGCTTCAGGTTGAACATGGTGTAGAAGGTGGCGACCTCGTAGACGCGGATCGGCGCCATGTGCAGCATTTCCGCCACCAGCTCCATCGCCGCGCGCGGCAGCCAATTGCCGTTCTGGCGCTGCGCCAGGTCGAGCAGCGCCAGCACCGCGCTCGCTTGCCGTCCGGACGGGTACTTGGCGATCTCCGCCTTCGCCTTCGCCAGGTTCTCCGGGGTGAAGGCGAAGCTCGTCGGCTGCTCGACGGGCGCGTCGTTCGCCTCGCTCATCGGTCGATGCTCCCGAAGACGATGTCCATCGAGCCGATGATGGCGACGATGTCGGCCAGCATATGGCCGCGGCTGATGAAGTCGGTGCTCTGCAGGAAGGCGAAATCCGGGCAGCGGATCTTGCAGCGATAGGGGCGGTTGCTGCCGTCGGAGATGAGATAGACGCCGTACTCGCCCTTGGGCGCCTCGGTGACGGCGTAGGTTTCGCCCGCGGGGACGTGATAGCCCTCGGTATAGAGCTTGAAGTGATGGATCAGTGCTTCCATCGAGTTCTTCATCTCGCCGCGCGGCGGCGGCGCCACCTTGCGGTCGTCGACCTTGACCGGGCCGCCTGGCAGCTGCGCCAGCGCCTGGCGGATGATGCGCAGCGACTGCCGCATCTCCTCGAGCCGCACGAGATAGCGGTCCCAGCAATCGCCGTGCTTGCCCACCGGCACGTCGAAATCCATGGCTTCATAGGCATCGTAAGGCTGCGCCTTGCGCAGGTCCCAGGCGATGCCCGAAGCGCGCAGCATCGGGCCGCTAAGTCCCCAATCGAGGGCGTCGGCGGCGTTGATGCGGCCGATATCGACGGTGCGCTGCTTGAAGATGCGGTTCTCCGTCAGCAGCACCTCGATGGCGTCGAGCACGCGCGGGAAGCCATCGCACCAGGCAAGGATGTCGTCGGCGAGCCCGGCGGGCATGTCCTGATGCACGCCGCCCGGGCGGAAATAGGCGGAATGCAGCCGGGCGCCGCAGACCCGCTCATAGAATTCCATCAGCTTCTCGCGCTCTTCGAACCCCCACAGGAACGGGGTGAGCGCGCCGACATCGAGGCCGAAGGCGCAGATGTTGAGCAGGTGGTTGAGGATGCGGGTGATCTCGGCGAAAAGCACGCGGATGTATTTGGCGCGCGGCGGCGGCTCGATGCCGAGCAGCGTCTCGACCGCCAGCGCGTAGCTGTGCTCCATGCACATCGGCGAGACGTAATCGAGCCGGTCGAAATACGGCACCGCCTGCAAATAGGTCTTGTACTCGATCAGCTTCTCGGTGCCGCGGTGAAGCAGGCCGATATGCGGATCGGCACGCTGCACCACCTCGCCATCGAGCTCGAGGACGAGACGCAGCACGCCATGGGCCGCCGGGTGCTGCGGCCCGAAATTCATGGTGAAGCTTCTGATTCTGGCTTCGGCCTCGGCGGCGATGGTCACTTCGTTCCCTCCCCCGCCTTCTCGTCGCCCGGCAGCACGTGGTTCATGCCTTCCCAGGGCGACAGGAAGTCGAAGCTGCGGAATTCCTGCTTGAGGCGCACCGGCTCGTAGATGACGCGCTTCTGGTCCTCGTCATAGCGCACTTCGACGTAGCCGGTGAGCGGGAAGTCCTTGCGCAGCGGATGACCCTCGAAGCCGTAATCGGTGAGGAGGCGCCGCAAGTCGGGATGGTCGGAGAAATAGACGCCGAACAGGTCCCAGGCCTCGCGCTCGAGCCAGCCGGCGGTGCTGTAGACCGAGGTGACCGAGGGAACCGGCGTGGCCTCGTCCGTCGTCAGCTTGACGCGGATGCGCTGATTGAGCTTGAGGCTCAGCAGGTTGTAGACGAGCTCGAGGCGCTCGGGCCGGTCGGGATAATCGACGCCGCAGAGCTCGGAGAGCAGCGCGAAGAGGCAGCGCGGATCGTCGCGCAGGAAGGTGAGCACCGGCACGATCGCCTCGCGCTTCACCCGGACGATGAGCTGGCCGTGCTGTACCTCGGTGTCGAGCACGTGCTGCGGCAGGCCGGCCGCGACGCACTCAGCGAGTTCCTTCAGTGTCTGGGCCATGGCGGCCGCCTCTCGGCTCCCTCAGCGCGCGAAGACCCGCTCGCGGCGGATCTTCTTTTGAAGCTGCAGGACGCCGTAGAGCAGCGCTTCGGCGGTGGGCGGACATCCCGGCACGTAGATATCCACGGGTACGACGCGATCGCAGCCGCGCACGACGGAATAGGAGTAGTGGTAGTAGCCCCCGCCATTGGCGCAGGAGCCCATCGAGATCACCCAGCGCGGCTCCGACATCTGGTCGTAGACCTTGCGCAGCGCCGGCGCCATCTTGTTGGTGAGCGTGCCGGCGACGATCATCACGTCGGATTGGCGCGGGCTCGGCCGGAACACGACGCCGAAGCGGTCGAGATCGTAGCGCGATGCGCCGGTATGCATCATCTCGACGGCACAGCAGGCGAGTCCGAAGGTCATCGGCCAGAGGGAGCCGCTGCGCGCCCAGTTGACCACCTTGTCGAGCTTTTCCAGTTGAGTGACGAGGAAGCCCTTGTCGCGGACTTCCTCGGTCATGCCGCGGAGCACCGCGTCGGCCATTGCCGGCGTCGCTTCGGGCGTGGTTGTCACTCCCATTCGAGCGCACCCTTCTTCCACTCATAGATGAAGCCGACGGTCAGCACCGCCAGGAACACGATCATCGACCAGAAGCCGAACAGGCCGATCTTTCCCAGCGACACGGCCCAGGGAAAGAGGAACGCCACCTCGAGGTCGAAAATGATGAACAGGATCGAGACGAGATAAAAGCGCACGTCGAACTTGCTGCGCGCGTCGGCGAAGGCGTCGAAGCCGCATTCATAGGGCGAGAGCTTCTCGGAGTCCGGCTTCTGGCGCGCGATGATCATCGACGCGACGACGAAGATCGTCGCCAGCGCGAACGCCACTCCGATGAAGATCAGGATGGGAAGATATTGGCGCAGCAGGCTATCCATCGCGCACTCCTCAGCCGCTCGGTACGGCGTTCCGCAGGAAGCGGCGTCGCGGCGGCGCCGTCGTCGGATCGGGCCAAGGCTTCACCGCCACTCCCCGGGACATATGGGTCTCGCGCGCATGATGGAAACACCCAGGTCGCCGAGATGGCGGGAGTGACGGGGCTCGAACCCGCGGCCTCCGGCGTGACAGGCCGGCGCTCTAACCAACTGAGCTACACCCCCGCAGCATTCCGCTCCGCGGCGAAGGTTACTAGCCCCGCAACCCCAGGAGTGTCAAGCATCTGCGGCCGCGCGCGACGGCCGCGGCGCGGCGGAAGCGGCTGGTGGGCGATGAGGGATTCGAACCCCCGACCCCCTCGGTGTAAACGAGATGCTCTACCGCTGAGCTAATCGCCCTCGAAGCCGGGCGCACCATATCACAACAGGCCGCCGAACGCGTGCGCGTCCTTCGAGAGCCGACTCCGTTCGATCGCTGCGCGGGTGACCCGTTCGCCGACTTCGTCGGCGAACCCTTCGGGGGACAACCCGGCGGCCCTGCGACGGGCCGCCCCTGCGGGTTCGACCGCGCAGCGGTCGAACGGGTTGTCCGTCGCAGCGCGGCCGGGTCGCCCCCTCCGGGTCCGACCGCAAAGCGGTCGGCCGGGTCGGCCAGGATAAGGCCGTTTCACGCTGGCATCCGGCGGACGCCAGGCTCGGTCTTCCCGAGCCTGTCGCAGGACGCGCAGGCGGCCGCAAGGCAGCGGCGTTACTGCACCGCGTCCTTGAGCTGCTTGCCGGCGCGGAACTTCGGCAGCTTCGAGGCGGCGATGGCGATCTTTTCGCCGGTGCGCGGGTTGCGTCCCTCGGACGCGGCGCGCTGGCTGACGGTGAAGGTGCCGAAGCCGACGAGGCGCACTTCGCTACCTTTCTTCAACTCGCCCGTGATGCAGTCGAAGACGGCGTCTACCGCCTTCTCCGCTTCCTGCTTCCTGAGACCGGTGGAATTGGCGACGGCATCGACGAGTTCATTCTTGTTCACAAGCGCCCCCTGGCATGATGCGTCGGTCGGATGGTTCGCGCGGCAGTCTAGATCGCGTTTCTCGGCGGCGTCAATTCCTGTCAGGCGCGGATTTGCTGGGTTTCGAGCCAAGTCGAAAACGCTCGCGCCGTCATCCCGACGTGGGGATGACGGCGCGCCGACGAACGTATCATTCAACTTCAGTGCGTGACGAGACCCGGCCGATCCTCGTCGGTCTTGGGCGGCAGCACGCGCGGCTCGGGCTCCTCGGTCCATTCGATCGGCTCGGGCGGGCGCACCAGCGCGTGCTTGAGCAGCTCGTCCGACGATGCCACCGGAATGATGGTGAGGCCGCGCTTCACGTTGTCGGGAATCTCGGCAAGATCCTTCTCGTTCTCCTTGGGGATCAGCACCGTCTTCAAGCCGCCGCGCAGCGCCGCGAGCAGCTTCTCCTTCAAGCCGCCGATCGGCAGCACCCGGCCGCGCAGGGTGATCTCGCCGGTCATGGCGATGTCCCGGCGCACGGGAATGCCGGTCAGCACCGAGACGATCGAGGTCACCATGGCGACGCCGGCGGACGGCCCGTCCTTGGGCGTCGCCCCTTCCGGCACGTGGACGTGGATGTCCTTCTTCTCGAAGAGCGTCGGCAGGATGCCGAAGGCATAGCTGCGCGACTTGACGTAGCTTTCCGCCGCCTGCACCGACTCCTTCATCACGTCGCCGAGCTTGCCGGTCGCCGTCACCTTGCCCTTGCCGGGCAGGGTGACCGCCTCGATCGACAGCAGCTCGCCGCCGACCTCGGTCCAGGCGAGGCCGGTGGTGACGCCGACGAGATCGGTCTCCTCGACCTCGCCGTAGCGGAAGCGCCGGACGCCGGCGAACTTCTCGAGATTGCGCCGCGTCACCGTGATCTTGGCGAGCTTGCGCATCAGGATTTCCTTGATCGCCTTGCGCGTCAGATTGGCGACCTCGCGCTCGAGGTTGCGCACGCCGGCTTCGCGCGTGTAGTAGCGAATGAGGTCGCGCAGCGCCTCGTCGGTGATGGTCCACTCGGTCTTCTTGAGGCCGTGCGCCTTCACCTGCTTCGGGATGAGGTGGCGCTTGGCGATCTCGACCTTCTCGTCCTCGGTGTAGCCCGGCAGGCGGATGATCTCCATGCGGTCGAGCAGCGGCTGCGGCATGCGCAACGTGTTGGCCGTGGTGACGAACATCACGTCCGAGAGGTCGTAGTCGACCTCGAGATAGTGGTCGTTGAAGGTCGAGTTCTGCTCGGGATCGAGCACCTCGAGCAGCGCCGAGGACGGATCGCCGCGCCAGTCGGCGCCGAGCTTGTCGACCTCGTCGAGGAGGAAGAGCGGGTTCGACGACTTCGCCTTCTTCATCCCCTGGATGACCTTGCCCGGCATCGAGCCGATATAGGTGCGGCGATGACCGCGGATCTCCGCCTCGTCGCGCACGCCGCCCAGCGACATGCGGACGAAATTGCGGCCCGTGGCGCGCGCCACCGACTTGCCGAGCGAGGTCTTGCCGACGCCGGGCGGGCCGACGAGGCAGAGGATCGGTCCCTTCACCTTGCGCATGCGCTGCTGCACCGCGAGGTATTCGAGGATACGCTCCTTCACCTTCTCGAGGCCGAAATGGTCGGCGTTCAGCACCTTCTCGGCGCCCTTGATGTCGCGCTTGGTCTTGGTGCGCTGCTGCCACGGGATCGACAGCAGCCAGTCGAGGTAGTTGCGCACCACCGTCGCCTCGGCCGACATCGGGCTCATGGTGCGCAGCTTCTTGAGCTCGGCCTGCGCCTTGTCGCGCGCTTCCTTGGAGAGCTTGGTCTTGTTGATGCGCTCCTCGAGCTCGGCGAGCTCGTCGCGCCCGTCCTCGCCCTCGCCCAGCTCCTTCTGGATCGCCTTCAACTGCTCGTTCAGGTAGTACTCGCGCTGCGTCTTCTCCATCTGGCGCTTGACGCGCGAGCGGATGCGCTTTTCCACCTGGAGGACGCCGATCTCGCTCTCCATGTAGCCGAAGACCTTCTCGAGCCGTTCGGACACGGTCTCGGTCTCGAGCAGCTCCTGCTTCTCCGGAATCTTGAGCGCGAGGTGGGAGGCGAGCGTGTCGGCGAGCTTCGAGGGGTCCTCGATCTGGTTGATCGAGACCAGCACCTCGGGCGGGATCTTCTTGTTGAGCTTGATGTATTGCTCGAACTGCGAGACCGCGGTGCGCGCCAGCGCCTCGAGCTCCTGCTGCTCGCCCGGCTTCTCCTCCATCGTCTCGGCATAGGCCTGGAAGAACTGCTCGTTCTCGGCGAAGCGGACGATGCGGGCGCGCTGGCCGCCTTCGACCAGCACCTTGACCGTGCCGTCCGGGAGCTTCAGCAGCTGCAGCACCGTGCCGATCGTGCCGACGGAATAGATGTCGGCCGAGGTCGGGTCGTCCTGGGCGGCGTTCTTCTGGGTGACGAGCAGGATCTGCTTGTCATCCTTCATCACGTCCTCGAGCGCACGCACCGATTTCTCGCGACCGACGAAGAGCGGCACGATCATGTGCGGGAACACCACAATGTCGCGCAGCGGCAGCACAGGATAAAGAGCACCGCGGGAGATTTCGAACATCATTCCTCTTTCTGAAGCGTCGCGAAGGGGATATCCGCTCCGACTCCCGCCGCCGCTGATAGCCGCGCCGGTTGTGTGGGGTCTAAAGTGGCGCGTGCCCAGGGACAGTCAAGGGCACGGCTTTCTCGCCGGCGGCGGCCGGCGGCAAGAGGCTCAGGCGCCTTGC
Source organism: Allostellaceae bacterium (assembly GCA_035642295.1). Taxonomy (GTDB): domain Bacteria; phylum Pseudomonadota; class Alphaproteobacteria; order ATCC43930; family CGMCC-115725; genus DAHUYF01. Next base: position 7,300 of record DASQSR010000126.1, read on the forward strand.
CCCACATCTCCGCGCCGGTCGGAGTAAATGTGGAGTGGCTGAGCGCGCCCTTCCACCACCTCCTTATTGATGACCATGCCGCTGACGCCGTCGAGGCCCGGCAGCTCGAACATCGGCTCGAGCAGGATCGCCTCCATGATCGAGCGCAGCCCGCGCGCACCGGTCTTGCGGTTGATCGCCTTGTGCGCGATGGCGCGCAGCGCCTCTTCGTTGAACTCGAGGCGGACATCCTCCATCTCGAACAGCCGCTGGTACTGCTTCACCAGCGCGTTCTTCGGCTTGGTCAGGATGTCGACCAGCGCGCCCTCGTCGAGATCGTCGAGCGTCGCCACCACCGGCAGCCGGCCGACGAATTCCGGAATGAGGCCGAACTTGAGCAGGTCCTCGGGCTCGAGGTCCTTCAGGATCTCGCCGGTCTTGCGCTCCTCGGGCCCGCGCACCTCGGCGCCGAAGCCGATCGAGGTGCCCTGGCGCCGCTGGGCGATGAGCTTCTCCAGCCCGGCGAAGGCGCCGCCGCAGATGAAGAGGATGTTGGTGGTGTCGACCTGGAGGAATTCCTGCTGCGGGTGCTTGCGCCCGCCCTGCGGCGGCACCGAGGCGATGGTGCCTTCCATGATCTTGAGCAGCGCCTGTTGCACGCCTTCGCCCGAGACGTCGCGAGTGATCGAAGGGTTGTCGGACTTGCGGCTGATCTTGTCCACCTCGTCGATGTAGACGATGCCGCGCTGGGCGCGCTCGACATTGTAGTCGGCCGACTGCAGCAGCTTCAGGATGATGTTCTCGACATCCTCGCCGACATAGCCGGCCTCGGTGAGCGTCGTCGCGTCCGCCATGGTGAAGGGGACGTCGATGATGCGCGCCAGCGTCTGCGCCAGCAGCGTCTTGCCCGAGCCGGTGGGACCCACCAGCAGGATGTTCGACTTGGCGAGTTCGACGTCGTTGTTCTTCGCCCCGTGGGCGAGGCGCTTGTAGTGGTTGTGCACGGCGACCGACAGCACGCGCTTGGCGTGGTCCTGGCCGATCACGTAGTCGTCGAGAACCTTGCAGATGTCGCGCGGCGTCGGCACCCCGTCCCGCGACTTGACCAGCGTCGTCTTGTGCTCTTCACGGATGATATCCATGCAGAGCTCGACGCATTCGTCGCAGATGAACACGGTGGGGCCGGCAATGAGCTTGCGCACCTCATGCTGGCTCTTTCCGCAGAAGGAGCAGTAGAGGGTGTTCTTCGCGTCACCGCCAGTGGCTTTGCTCATGGGCACTCCGTCACCAACCAATCGCCAACTCGGCGCCACGCCGTTGCTCGGCCTTCCGGGCGGACGGCGGGCGGACCCGCCGGACGCCCCCATAATTCAACAATATTAGGCGCCCGGCGATCAATAACTAGTTAAAGATAGGGTACGATTCGGCAACAGCAATATCGCCGCGCGTGGCAGAAGGGTCACGCTCCTCCGGGTCATGGCCGCGTCTTGTTCTCATCCTCGCGGGCCGGCCGGCTGATCATCACCTCGTCGATGAGGCCGAACTCCTTGGCCTCCACCGGCGACAGGAATTTGTCGCGCTCGACCGCCTGGGCGATGACCTCGAGCTTCTGGCCCGTGTGCTTGACATAAATCTCGTTGAGCCGCGCGCGGAGCTGCAGGATCTCGCGTGCCTGGATCTCGATATCGCTCGCCTGCCCCTGCGCACCGCCCGAGGGTTGGTGGACCATGATCCGCGCATTGGACAGCGAGATGCGCTTGCCCTTCGCGCCGGTGCAGAGCAGCAGCGAGCCCATCGACGCCGCCTGGCCGATGCAGACCGTGGCGACGGGCGAGCGGATGTACTGCATCGTATCGTAAATGGCGAGTCCCGAGGTGACGATGCCGCCCGGGGAATTGATGTAGAAGGCGATATCCTTGTTCGGGTTCTCCGATTCGAGGAACAGCAGCTGCGCGCAGATGAGGCTCGCCACCGGATCGTTGACCGGCCCGACCAGGAAGATGATCCGCTCCTTCAGCAGTCGCGAATAGATGTCATAGGCGCGCTCGCCGCGGTTGGTCTGCTCGACCACCATCGGCACCAGCGTGTTCATGTAGATCTCATTAGGGTCCCGATCCATCCGTCTCACCTTCACCTCTGGCGATCCCGCCGCGCGGCGCGTCCCGCCTGCGGCCGATCGCCGCTTCACTGTTGCGCCGCCTCCGGCGCCTTCGCCTCGTCGTCGTCCTCGCCCTCGTCCTTCATGAGTTCCGCCGGGCCCACCGGGCGGTCGCTCACCTCGGCGATCTCGAGGATATAGTCGATCACCTTGTTCTCGAAAATCGGCGCGCGCAGATTGTCGAGCGCGCCGGCCTGCTTGCGGTAGAACTCGATGACCTGGCGCTCCTGGCCGGGGAAGCGGCGCGCCTCTTCCATCAGCGCGCGGTTGAGCTCTTCCGGCGTCACCTGGATATCGTTCTTGCGGCCGACTTCGGACAGGAGGAGTCCGAGGCGGACGCGTCGCTCGGCGATGGCGCGGTACTCGGCCTTGATCTCCTCGTCGCTCTTGCCCTCCTCGGTCTCGGCGACGCCTTGCTGGCGGGCGCGCTCGCGCTCGGCTTCGAACTGCTTCCATATAATGTCGAGCTCGAGATCGACCATACCCTGCGGCACCGGGAAGTGGTGGCGCTCGGCCAGGCGATCGAGCAGGCGCCGCTTCAGCCGCTGATGCGCGACATTGGCGTAGTCGCGTTCGATCTGCTGGCGTACCGCCTCGCGCAGCGCCTCGAGATTCTCCATCCCGACCGCTTCGGCCAGCGACTCGTCGATCGGCTGCGGCTTCACTTCGCGCACTTCCTGGATGTCGACGGCGAAGGACGCCTCCTTGCCGGCGAGGTCGGCGGCGCCGTAATCGGCCGGGAAGGCGACCTTGACGGTGCGCTGCTCGCCCGCCTTGGCGCCGTCGAGCTGGTCCTCGAAGCCCGGGATGAACTGGCCCGAGCCCAGCTCGAGGCGATGCCCCTTGGCGCTGCCGCCGGGGAATTCCGCGCCGTCGATCGAGCCGACGAAGTCGATGACGACGATGTCGCCCTTGGCCGCTACCCGGTCGACCGGCTCGTTCCGCCGCTGCTGCTGGGCGATGCGCTCGAGCGCCTGGTCGATGTCGCCGTCGGGGATTTCGGGCCGGAGGCGCTCGAGCTTCAGCTCGGCGAAGTTCATCGGCTCGACCTCGGGCAGCACCTCGACGGCGAGCTTGTATTCGAGATCCTTGCCTTCGTCGAAGGCGACGATCTCGACCTTGGGCTGCAGCGCCGGGCGCAGCTTGTGCTCGCGCATCGCCTCGCCCGAGGTGTCGCTGACCGTGCGCTCCAGCACTTCGCCCATGACCGAGCTGCCATAGCGCTGGCGCAGCACCGACAGCGGCACCTTGCCGGGACGGAAGCCGGGCAGCTTGACCTGCCGCCCGATCTCGTGCAGCCGCGCCTCGACGCGCTGCTTCATGTCGGCGGCGCCGACAATGACCTTGAACTCGTGCTTCAGCCCTTCGGTGCTGGTCTCAGTGATCTGCATCGCTCAGCCTGTCGGATCTTGCGGGCTGGTGCGGGCGGAGGGATTTGAACCCCCACGACTTGCGTCGCTGGAACCTAAATCCAGTGCGTCTACCAATTCCGCCACGCCCGCCCGCCGCCAAAGCGGGCTTCATAGCACAGGCCGTCCCCGAGGCAAGTGCCGACACCGCGGCGCGGGACGGCATGGCGGAGAAGCGTGAACCCTGGGGGATATGGGGATGACCGGGGATGAGGGGAAGGAGACCAAGTTCGGCGGACACTCTGTCAGGTCACCGGTGCGCGATGCACCGGTCGTCGGCTTTCTCCTTGGAAAAGTTGACCAGGAGGGCAACGGGCACCTTCATCCCCCGATCCCCCGTCATCCGCTAATCCCCCTTCAGACAACGCCGGTCACAGCCGGTCCAGGCAAGCGCGGGCGGCGGCGGCGAGGATCGCGTCGGCATCGAGGCCG
>DASQSR010000127.1:0-4589 GCA_035642295.1 Allostellaceae bacterium
ACCTATGTCGCAGACCGAGATCCGACCCTGGGCGAAGTACTGCCCATTCTGCCGCGGATGGTCGCGAATTCCATCGCGTTTCGGCTCAGCATCCGGCGCTAGCAAGGTCCCATGCGCATCGTCCTCTGCGATTATTCGGGCCATCCCTTCCAGGTCGAGCTGAGCCGGGCGCTGGCGACCCGGGGGCACGATTTGCTGCATCTGCATTTCGCCGAGTTCGAGACGCCGAAGGGCAAGCTGCACCGGCTACCCGAGGACCCGCCCGGCTTTGCCGTCGAGGGGCTGCGGCTCAACCGCGATTTCGACAAACGGGCCTTTCTGCGTCGGCGCTTCTGGGAGGCCGAGGTCGGACGAAAGGCGGCCCATCGCGCTCTGGCCTTCCGGCCGGACGTGGTGATCGGCTGCAATATGCCGTTGGACGCGCAGTGGCAGCTGCAGCGCGGCTGCGCCCCACGCGGCATCCCTTTCGTCTTCTGGCTCCAGGACCTCTATTCGGTCGCCATCCACCATTATCTCGGCGAGAAGCTCGGCCTTCTCGGGCGCGCGATCGGGCGATACTACATGCGGCGCGAGCAGCGCATGCTGCGCGGCAGCGATGCGGTCGTGGCGATCTCGGAGAAATTCCGCCCGCCGCTCGAGCGCTGGAAGGTGATGCGCGCGCGCGTCCACGTCATACCGAACTGGGCGCCGCTCTCCGAGATCTCTCCCGTGCCGAAGGATAATGCCTGGGCGCGCGAGCATGGGCTCGCCGACAAGAAGGTCGCGCTCTACACCGGCACGCTCGGCCTGAAGCACGACCCGGCCCTGCTGCTGGAACTCGCCCGCCAGGGCGCCGCCCAAGGTCTTCAAGTCGTGGTCGTCTCGGCCGGCGCCGCGGTGGAATGGCTCGCCGAGCAGAAGCGAGCGGCGCGTCTCGACAATTTGACCCTCCTCCCCTTCCAGCCGATGGAGCGTTATCGCGAGGTGCTGGGCACGGGCGACATCCTGCTCGCCATGATCGACGAGACGGCGGCCGGGTTCAGCGTGCCATCGAAGATTCTCTCCTACCTTGCCGCCGGCAAGCCGATCGTCGCCGCGATCGCCGCCGACAATGATGCCGCAGAGATCATCGACGCGGCTGCGGCGGGCGCCGTCGTCCGCCCGGGCGACCCGATCGGCTTTTGCACGCAGGTGCTCGGCCTTGCCGCCGAGCCCGCGCTGCACGGGAGCCTGGGCCGCAATGCCCGCGCCTTCGCCGAGAGACATTTCGCGATCGACGGCATCGCCGACCGGTTCGAAGCCATGCTTGCCAACGTCGCGCCTGCGCAGCGCGCGGCTGCGGAGAAGCGCCTCCGCCTCCCCTTCGACGCCGCTTCGGCATCTGCGCCCCTCGTGGGCGCACAAGGCCACCGCGTTGAACCCGCCGCCGATCACCTCCCATAGCGCGGATCCGCAGGGGCTCTTCGATCCGCGCGCCGGCGATCCATCGCCGCCGCGTGCTGGAGCGCCGGATGGCACCCTGCCATGGCGTGACGGCATGTCGAAGGTCGAGCGCGTCCTGATCTATCGCCTGGGCAGCATCGGCGATTTCGTCATCGCCCTGCCTTGCCTTAATCTCGTCCGCCGGCGCTTTCCCGCGGCGCGGATCGCGCTGCTCACCAATCTGCCGGTCGAGGCACGCGCCGCGCCGGCGATGAGCGTGCTCGAAGGCTCGGGCCTTGTCGATGTGCTTCTAACCTATGCGGGCGGCACCCGCGATCCGCGCGAGCTGCTCGGCATGCGCCGCGAGATCCGCGCGATGGCGCCGGACCTTATGGTCTACCTCGCATCCCGGCGTGCGCTGTGGCAGGTGCTGCGCGATCATGCCTATTTCGCCTCATGCGGCATCGAACGCATGGTCGGCTTTCCCTACGTGACCGCCAATCGCCTAGCCCGCCCGCCGGAGATGGAGGGTGGCCATTGGGGCCATGAGGCGCAGCGGCTCGCTCGCTGCCTCGCCCCGCTGGGCGATGCCGCGTCCTATGAGCGCGCAAGTTGGGACCTTGGCCTGACGGCGGCTGAGCGGAGCGCAGCGCAGCGCCTCATTGGCGAGCTCTTGCCGGAACGCGGGTCATTGCGGCCGGCGATCGGGCTCAGCGTCGGCACGAAGCAGACGGTCAAGGATTGGGGCGACGAGAATTGGCGTGGCGTGCTGCGCCGGCTCGCCGATGCGGAGCGGCCGCTGCTATTGATCGGCAGCCGCGAGGAGCGCGAGCGCTCGCAAGCCGCGGCCGCCGCGTGGCCCGGGCCGGTGCTCAATTTCTGTGGCGCGGCCTCGCCGCGCGTCAGCGCGGCGCTGTTGGAGCTGGTCGAGCTGTTCCTCTGTCACGACAGCGGACCGATGCATCTCGCGGCCGCGGTCGGGACGCGCATCATCGCCGTTTTCAGCCGCCACCGGCCGCCCGGACAATGGTTCCCCTTCGGGTTGGGGCATCGCGTGTTCTATCCCATGGAACGGGGGCAAACCATTCTCGATATTTCCCCCGAGTCGGTCGCCGACGCCGCCCTCGAAACGCTCGCCCGGACCCCGCCGCAGCTGTACAAACAGGCGACAGGTTAAATCGATGTGCGGTCTCGTCGCCCTGTTCGCCTACCGTCCCGGTGCCGCGCCGCAGAGCGAGGCGGAAGCGATCCGCCTGCGCGACAGCATGGTGCCGCGCGGCCCCGATGATGCCGGCGTCTGGCGCAGCGGGGATGGGCGCGTGGCGCTGGGCAGCCGACGCCTGGCCATCATCGATCTGAGCCCGGCCGGGCACCAGCCGATGGGTCTCCCCGATGGCTCGGTCCGAATCGCCTTCAACGGCGAGATCTACAATTACCGCGCCCTGCGCCGCGCGCTCGAGCAGCAGGGCCGCGTCTTTCGCGGCGGCTCCGACACCGAAGTGCTGCTCCATGCCTATGATGCCTACGGCCCGGCGATGGTCGAGCGGTTGCGCGGCATGTTTGCCTTTGCGCTGTGGGACCAGAAGCGCGGCGGCATGCTGCTCGCCCGCGACCCCTTCGGCATCAAGCCGCTCTATTACGCCGATGACGGCGAGCGGGTGGTGGCGGCCTCGCAGGTGAAGTCGGTGCTGCTGGCCGAGGGCGTGGACCGGACGCTCTCCCCCGCCGGCCAGGTGAGCTTCCTGCTCTGGGGAACGGTCAGCGATCCCTTCACGCTGTTCCGCGGCGTTCGCGCGCTCCCGGCCGGAACGACGCTCTGGATCGATGATTCCGGAGTTGGAACGCCGCGCCCCTATTGGCGGGTGGGCGACGTGCTGCGCGAGGCGGCCTGCCGCCGGGCATCGATGCCGGCGAGCGCCCTGACGCCGACAGCCATGCGCGAGAGCCTCCGCGAGGCGCTCACCGAAAGCATCCGGTACCATATGATCGCGGACGTGCCGGCGGCCGCCTTTCTCTCCGGCGGGCTCGATTCGGCGACCTTGGTCGGTCTTGCCGCCGAAAGCGGGCTTGGCGAGCTCCGCACGCTGTCGGTCGGCTTCGACGAGCTGCGCGGCACGGCGGCCGACGAGACGCCCTACGCGGCGGAGACCGCCGGCCTCTTCGGCACGCGGCACTTCACCGCATGGATCGGTGCGGACCAGTTCGCCCGCGAACGCGCCGCGCTGCTTCAGGCGATGGACCAGCCGACCGTCGATGGCGTCAACACTTATTTCGTCAGCCGCATGGCGGCCGAGCAAGGCCTCAAGGTGGCGCTCTCGGGCCTGGGAGGCGACGAACTTTTCGGCGGCTATCCGAGTTTCCGCCAGCTTCCCGTGGTGGCGCGCCTGCTTGGGCCGTTCGCCTGGACGCCACGGCTCGGTCCCGTGTTCCGCCGCGTCACCGCGCCGCTGCTGAAGCACTTCACCTCGACCAAATACGCGAGCCTGCTCGAATACGGCACCAGCATCAGCGACGCCTATCTGCTGCGGCGCGGCCTCTATATGCCCTGGGAACTGCCGGCGCTGATCGGGCTGGACGCCGCGCGTGAGGGCTGGGAGGAGCTGGCGCCGCGGGCGCGTCTCCTCGGATCTGCAGCAGGACTTGCCGACCGCCGCAGCCAGGTCATCGCGCTCGAGACCTCGTTCTACATGCGCCATCAACTGCTCCGCGACAGCGACTGGGCGGGCATGGCGCACTCGGTGGAGATTCGCGTGCCCTTCGTCGATGCTGAGCTGCTGGGCCAGATCGCGCCGCTGCTCATGGGACGGCGTCCGCTGACCAAGGCCGACATGGTTGCGACCCTTCGGCATAGCCTGCCGGAAACGGTGCTGCGCCGGCCGAAGACAGGCTTCACCGTGCCCATGCGGGCCTGGCTGGCCGCGGGCGACGCAGAGGCCATGACCATGGCCCATCGCGGGTTGCGCGGCTGGGCGCGCTATGTGCTGGCGGAACAGTTGGCAGTGCGGCCGCGGAAGCCCCCGGCACAGCATGCCGGGCTTGCGCAGGCCAGCACGGCCTAGGCGACAGCGGCAATGGCGTGCCGGGCCGTATGGCAACGGGAGGACTTTGGTTTGTCCGAGCATCTAGGGTTGGCCGAAAAGATCCGAGCGCTCGCCATCCGTGCGATCCGCGCCACGCCGGAGCTACGG
>DASQSR010000128.1:0-8533 GCA_035642295.1 Allostellaceae bacterium
GCCACCGTCCGGAAGTGCCGGTGGCGGGCGTGATCTTCAACCGCGTCGGCGGGCCGCGCCATGCCGCGACGCTGGAGAACTCCGTGCGCACCGCCCTCCCCGGCCTTGCCATCCTCGGCCATGTGCCCCGCCACGCCGATCTGGCGCTGCCGGAGCGGCATCTGGGGCTGGTGCAAGCGGCCGAGCATGCCGATCTCGACGGCTTTCTCGACCGCGCCGCGACGCTGGTCGGCAACGCCGTCGATCTGGGCCGGCTCGCCGCGCTCGCCCGCCGCAGCAGCCTGGCGGCGCTGCCGGCGGCGCTGCCGCTCTCGCCGCTGGGCCAGCGCATCGCCGTCGCCAGCGATGTGGCTTTCGCCTTCGCTTATCCGGCCATGCTCGAAGCCTGGCGCAGCGCCGGCGCCGAAGTGATCCGGTTCTCGCCGCTGGCCGGCGAGGCGCCGCGGCCCGACACCGACGCCGTGTTCCTGCCCGGCGGCTATCCCGAGCTTCATGCCGGCCGGATCGCCGCCAATCGACCCTTTCTCGCCGGCCTCACCGAGGCCGCCCAGCGCGGCGCCACGCTCTACGGCGAATGCGGCGGCTACATGGTGCTGGGACGCGGTCTCGCCGACGCCGCCGGCGCGCGCCACGCCATGGCCGGCCTGCTGCCGCTCGAGACGAGCTTCGCCGAACGCCGCCGGCAACTCGGCTACCGCGAGGCGCGGCTCGCCGCCGAAGGACCGCTGGGCGCCGCGGGAACGCTTTATCGCGGCCATGAGTATCATTATGCGACGATCACGGCCGAGGACGAGGGCGCGCCGCTCTTTGCCGCCTTCGATGCCGATGGCGGCGCGCTCGGCGCCGCCGGCCGCATCAAGGGCCGCGTCATGGGCTCGTTTCTGCACCTGGTCGATCGCGCCTGAATTCGAGGGCCGCAAGCGGATAGAAGGCCGCGGGAGGGTTCCGATATGACGGAGCATCGTCTCCGCAGAGGGAACACGACGATGGTCGAACAGCAGTTCTGGAACGCGGTCGAAAGCCGCGCGCGCGCCGCCGACGGCGCCTTCGTCTATGCCGTCACCACCACCGGCGTCTATTGCCGGCCGTCCTGCCCGAGCCGGCGGCCCAGGCGCGAGAATGTCGAGTTCTTCCCGCTGCCGGCAGCGGCCGAGCGCGCCGGCTATCGTCCCTGCCGGCGCTGTCGTCCGGAGCAGCAGCAGGCGAGCGATCCCGCCGCCGAGCGCGTGCGCCACGCCTGTCGCCTCATCGATGAAGCGCTGGAGGACGGCGAAGGCGGCGCCCCGAGCCTGCAGCAGCTCGCCGCCGCCGTCGGCACCAGCCCGCACCAGTTGCAGCGGCTGTTCAAGCGCAAGATCGGCATCAGCCCGCACGATTTTGCCGCTGCGCGCCGGCTGGCGCGGGTGAAGGAGAGGCTGCGCCAAGGCGACGGCGTCGCCGGCGCGCTCTACGGCGCCGGCTACGGCTCCTCCTCGCGGCTTTACGAGCGCTCGGACGCGCAGCTCGGCATGACGCCCGCCACCTATCGCAAGCGCGGGCAAGGCATGGCGATCGGCTTCACCGTCACGCCTTGCGCGCTCGGCCGCGTGCTGGTCGCGGCGACGGAGCGGGGAATTGCGGCGGTGAGCCTCGGCGCCGACGACGCGGCGCTCGAGCAGGCGCTGCGCGAGGAATACGCGGCGGCGGCGATCCGGCGCGACGATGCGGCGCTGCGGCCTTGGGTCGACGCCATTCTGGCGCATCTCGCCGGCGAGATGCCCGATCTCGCTCTGCCGCTCGATCTCCAGGCGACGTCCTTCCAATGGCGCGTCTGGCGCGCGCTGCAGCAGATCCCTTATGGCGAGACGGCCTCCTATGCCGAGATCGCCCGCCGCATCGGCAAGCCGACCGCGGTCCGCGCCGTCGCCAATGCCTGTGCCGGCAACCGCGTCGCGCTGGTCGTCCCCTGTCATCGCGTGGTGCGCGGCGATGGCGCCCCGGGCGGCTATCGCTGGGGCGTCGAGCGCAAGGCGCGGCTGCTGGCGGCGGAGAAGGCGCGCGCCAAGCCGCACTGAGGCCCGGCTTCCCGTGGCGCGGCTAGGGCGTGTTCTCATAGACAAGCCCAACTGCGCCAAGACATGTCTGGTATTGCGCTCGATGCCGACCTCCGAAACACGATGCCCGAGGCGTGCTTTTGACCCTCAACAGACCTCCGCCCCGTCTGTTCACGAGGACTCTCGACAGGAGCCCGTGTGCTACGATCGCTGCAAGTCATGGCCGAGGACGGGGGATTGGCAACATGCTCAATATTCGTCCACTTGAAGAGCGCGACCTGCCGGAGGGGCAGCGCATCGTGCGGCGCGCCTTCGGTACCTTCTTCGGCGTCGCCGATCTCGACAATTTCTGGACCGATTTCGACTACGTCTATGGCCGCTTCGGCTGCGAGCACACCGCCGCCTTCGCCGCCGACCACGACGGCGCGCTCGCCGGCGTCAACTTCGCCACCAACTGGGGCAGTGTCGGCTTTTTCGGCCCACTCTCGGTCCGCCCTGATCTGTGGGACAAGGGCATCGCCCAGCCGCTGGTCGCAGCAGTGTCGGAACAATTCGCGCACTGGGGCACGCATCATGCCGGCCTGTGCACTTTCGCCCAAAGCACCAAGCACGTCTGGCTCTATCAGAAGTTCGGCTTCTATCCGCGCTTTCTCACCGCGATCATGGCGGCGCCGGCGGCCGCGTCCGGCCCGCTGCCGCAGGACGCGCGCTATACCGCGCTCGCGCCCGGCGAGCGGCGGGCGGCGGAAGAAGCGAGCCGCGCGCTCGGCGACGAGATCGTCGACGGGCTCGATCTCTCCGCTGAGATCCGCACCGTCGCCGCGCGCGGCCTCGGCGACGCCCTGCTGTTGTGGGAGCGTTCGGGCCAGCTCGGCGGCTTCGCGGTCTGCCATTGGGGACCGGCGAGCGAGGCCGGCGCCGATTGTCTCTTCATCAAATTCGGTGCGGTGCGCCCCGGTCTGGGTGCCTCCGATCGGTTCGGCGCGCTGCTCGACGCCGCCGGTGCGCTCGCCCGCGCAGTGGGGATGGCGAGGGTGCTGGCCGGGGTCAATACCGGACGCGAGCAAGCCTATCGCCAGATGATGGCACGCGGTTTCCGCAGCCAAATGCAGGTCGTGACCATGCATCGGCCTAACGAGCCTACCTACAGCCGCTCCGACGACTTCGTCCTAGACGATTGGCGCTAGGAAGTCCTACCCCACCCATGTCGGCGATGTTTGTCCGTCGATGCTTCTCACGAGGGAAGACGAGGTGATCCAAGCGTAGCGCGGCCTACTCCCCTTAATGGCACTTCTCGGAAGTGCTTCCATGGTCGCACTTGAGTCCGCCACGCATCACATCGCCGACATCGGCGGTCCTCGGCTGGTGAGTAGATCCTAGGCGGCGAGGCTCGCCTCGCCGTCGAGTGTCGCGGCGACGGCGTGGATGACCGAGGCGATGCGCACCGCCTCCTGGATCGCCTCGCGCGCAATGCCGGCCTGGCGCAGCACCCGGTCATGCGCGTCGATGCATTTGCCGCAGCCATTGAGGGCGGAGACGGCCAGCGACCAGAGCTCGAAATCGGCCTTGTCGACGCCGGGATTGGCGATGACGTTCATGCGCAGCCGCGCCGGCATCGTCGCGTAATCGGGGTCCGAGGCGAGATGGGTGAAGCGATAGTAGATATTGTTCATCGCCATGATCGACGCGGCGGCCTTCGCTGCGGTGAGCGCCGGCGGTGCCAGATGCTGCGCCGCATCGGCGGCCACGGCGGCGATGAGGGCCGGGTTGCGCGCGGCCAGCGCGGTCGCGAGCAAAGTGCCCCAGCGCTGCTGTTCGGTCAGCGCGCCGCCGCTCAGCAGCGATGACAGGTTGAGCTTCAGATCCTTGGCGTAATCCGGCAGCCGGTCTTTGATGGTTTCGACGGACATCGGTGTCTCCTGTCATTGAGGGGCGGGGCGGCGCGAGGCGGAAGCGGGCCGCTTCCGCCTCTGCCGGCGATCAGGCGGCCTTCAGCGTGTCCTCGCCCTTCTGCCAGTTGCAGGGGCAGAGCTCGTCGGTCTGCAGCGCGTCGAGCACGCGCAGCACCTCCTGCGGATTGCGCCCGACGCTGAGGTCGTTCGCCGCGGCGAAGCGGATCACGCCCTCGGGATCGACGATGAAGGTGGCGCGCAGCGCGACACCGGCCTCCTTGTCGAGGATGCCGAGCGCCGAGCAGAGCTCGCGCTTGATGTCGGCGAGCCAGGGAAAGCTCACCTTGCCGAGATCCTCGCGGCTCTGGCGCCAGGCGAGGTGGACAAACTCGCTGTCGATCGAGAGCCCGAGGAGCTGGGTATCGCGGTCGCGGAACTCGCCGGCGATATCGTTGAAGCCGACGATCTCCGTCGGACAGACGAAGGTGAAGTCCTTGGGCCAGGCGAACACCACCAGCCACTTGCCGCCATAGCTCTCATGGCTGGCCGGGGTGAAGGCGGTCTTGGGGTCGGTGCCGTTGACGGCGGTCAGGGCAAAAGCGGGGAATTTGTCGCCCACGGTCAGCATTCGGAAGTACTCCTGATGGGGTTGCCGTGGGCGTTAGATGCGCCTACATGATTGATCGATCCAACAGATAATTGTGAATTCGGTAAGCGAAAAAGTCGATGATCCCCTTGCCCAGCCTGCAGCAGCTTCGCTTCCTCTCCGCCTTGGCCGAGGAGCGGCATTTCGGCCGCGCCGCCGAGAGCTGCGCCGTCACCCAATCGACGCTCAGCGCCGGCCTCAAGGAGCTGGAGGAGCGGCTGGGCGTGGTCCTGGTCGAACGCACGCGCCGGCGGGTGATGCTGACGCCGATCGGCGAGGAGATCGTCGAGCGCGGGCGACGGCTGCTGCGCGATGCGACGGAGCTCGCCGAGGCGGCGCATGCGGGCCAGGAGCCGCTGGCAGGGCCGCTCCGCCTTGGCGTCATCCCGACCATCGCCGCCTACCTCGTCCCCGAGGTGATCCCCGGCCTCAACCGGCAATTCCCCAAACTCAGGCTCTATCTGCGCGAGGAGCAGACGGCATCGCTGCTCAGCAAGCTCGAAAGCGGCCAGCTCGACCTGGCGCTCATCGCACTGCCTTATGCGGTCGGCGAGTTCGAGACCATGGTGCTGGGCCAGGACCGCATCCTCCTGGCGCTGCCCGAAACGCACCGCCTGGCGCAGATGACGCGCGTCGACACGGCGGAGCTGGCCCGCGAGGAGCTGCTGCTGATGGAGGATGGGCATTGCCTCAGAAGCCACGCGCTCCAAGCCTGCCGCCTAGCCGGACCCGGCCGCAATGAGGTGTTCCAGGGGACGAGCCTGCGCACGGTCCTCCACATGGCGGCGGGCGGCATCGGCATCACGCTGGTTCCGGAAATGGCCGTGCCGTCGGAGATCACGCCGGAATCGCGGCTGGTGACGCGGCCGCTCAAGGGCAACCCGTCGCGCAGCATCGCGCTCGTCTGGCGCTGCAGCTCCGCACGCAAGCAGGAGTTCCGCCGCCTCGGCGAGTATTTCAAGGAGGTGCTGGCGGCGCGACGCGGGTAGCTCAACGCCGCTGCGTCGCGGCGCGCCGGCGGATCTCGTCGAGCGAGAGAGCCTCCGCTCCGGCCTGCGCTCTCAGGTCGTCCTCTGGGCGAGCGCGGCGGGCGCCGTCAACCCGTCGAGAATGTCCGCCGGCGCGGCACGCACCAGCAGGACGGCGCTCGCCGCGAGAAGGAGAAACAGCGCCGCCAGCGCGGCGATCGCCAGCAGCGCCGGCCGGGCTGCGCTGCTCGGGGCGCGCAAGCCGCGCCGCGCCGCAGGGCTAAGCATATTGCGCCTCGCCATTGCCGAAGGACCAGTTTTCCTTGGCGACTTCGACGAGGTTGATGAACACGTCCTGCGGCCGGAGGCCCGGCTCCTTGGCGAGCCGTTCGACGATGCGGCGATAGAGCGCCTTCTTCTGCTCGACGCCGCGCGTGTTGCTCACCGTCAGCTGGATGACGACGAAATCGTCCGATCGCTCGATGTTGAAGTACTGGCGATCGAAGATGAAATCCTCGCGCGCATGCTCGGTGACCGTGGCGAAGAAATCGTGATCCGGCACCGTAAAGGTCTCGCGCAGAGCGGCGTAGACGTTCTCGGCGATGGCGCGGCGGTAGGCGGCGGGCTTTCCCGCCTGGAGCGAAATGCGGATGAGGGGCATCGGTTCCTCCGTTGGGGGGCGCGGGGGGCGCCGTCACCAGGAGATATGGCGGCTTGAATCCCATGAGAAAAATTGATATTTTAAAAGCAATACTTTTTGAAAACTCATGGTACTCGCCAATCTGGACATGGATGTGCTGCGGACCCTCGCCGTAGCCATGGAGCTCGGCGGCTTCGCCAAGGCAGGCGAGCGGCTGGGACGCTCGCAATCGGCGGTCAGCCTGCAGATGCGCCGTCTCGAGCAGCAGGTCGGCCGGCCCTTGTTCCGCCGCCAGGGCCGGAGCCTCGCCCTTACCGAGGCAGGCGATGTTGTTCTCGGCTATGCCCGGCGCATTCTGGAGCTCAACGATCAGGCGCTCGAGGCCGCGCGCGGCATCGCGGTCGAGGGATCCGTGCGCTTCGGCGTGCCGCAGGATTTCGGCGATGCCTGGCTGCCGGGCGTGCTCGCGCGCTTCACGCGCGCGCATCCTTCAGTGATGGTCGAGGCGCGGGTCGATCGAACCAATCAGCTGGTCGAGCGCATCGCGCGCGGCGGGCTTGATCTGGCGCTGCTGTGGGGCAGCCCGTCGCTCCCCAACACGATCACCGTCGGCCGCCTGCCGATGGCGTGGATCGGCGCCAAGGGTTACGCGGTGCCGGCGGCCGAGAAGCTGCCGCTCGCGCTGTTCGAGCCGCCTTGCGTCTTCCGCCAGCCGGGTGTCGAGGCGCTGGAGAGCGCGCGGCGCGCCTGGCGGCTCGCCTTCACCTCCCCCAGTCTCGGCGGGTTGTGGGCGGCGGTCGCCGCCGGCCTCGGCATTACCCTCCGCACACGCCTTGGCCTGCCGCCGATGCTGACGGCGCTGGGCCCGTCGAGCGGCTTGCCGAAGCTGCCGGAGATTGCGCTGTCGCTCTATGCGGCGGAAAGCGCGCCGCCGCCGGCCGTCGCCCGCCTGCGCGAGATCCTGCTCGACGAGCTCGCTGCCGTCATGCCGGCGGGGCCGAAACGCTAGATCCGCTTGCCGGTGTCGCGATCGAAGAGATGGAGCCGGGCGGGATCGACCGCCAGCGGCAGGCTATCGCCGGCGCGCGCGCGCACCGAGCCCGGAAGCCGCGCTTGCAGCAGCGCGCCGTCGCCAAGCCGGCCATGGAGAATGGTGTCGGCGCCCAGCATCTCGGTGAGCTCGACGCTGACGCGGAATGCCGGCGCTTCGCCGCCGGCGGCGAGATGCTCGGGGCGGATGCCGAGGGTGAGCGCCCGGCCCGGGGCGATGGCGCCGCACGCGGCGGGGAGCGGCAGGATCATGCCGTCGGCGAGCGTGATACCGCCCGCCGCGGCGACGGCCGGCAGCAGGTTCATCGCCGGCGAGCCGATGAAGCCGGCGACGAACACCGTCTCCGGCCGGTCGTAGAGCGCGAGCGGCGGCCCCACCTGCTCGGCGATGCCGCCGCGCATGACGACGAGACGGTCGGCCAAGGTCATCGCCTCGACCTGGTCATGCGTCACATAGATCGAGGTGGTGCCGAGCGATTGCTGCAGGCGCTTGATCTCGACGCGCATCTGCACGCGAAGCTGTGCATCGAGATTGGAGAGCGGCTCGTCGAAGAGAAAGACCTGAGGGTCGCGGACGATGGCGCGCCCCATGGCGACGCGCTGACGCTGGCCGCCGGAGAGCTGGCGCGGCTTGCGCTCGAGCAGCCCGTCGAGCTGCAGGATGCCGGCGGCGCGCTTCACCCGCGCGTCGATCTCGGCCCGCGCCAGGCCGCGGATCCTGAGGCCATAGGCCATGTTGTCGCGGACGCTCATATGCGGGTAGAGAGCGTAGTTCTGGAAGACCATGGCGATGTCGCGATCCTTGGGCTCGACCCTGTTCACCACCCGGCCGCCGATGGCGATCTCGCCGGCGGTGACCTCCTCGAGCCCGGCGACGAGGCGCAGCAAGGTCGACTTGCCGCAGCCCGAGGGACCGACGACGACGACGAGCTCGCCATCGGCGATGGCGCAGGAGACCCCGTGGATCACCTCGACCGCGCCGTAGGATTTGCGCACTTCGCGCAGCATCACCTCGGCCATCACTTCTCCGTCTCGACGAGGCCCTTGACGAACCAGCGCTGCATCAGCACCACCACCAGCGCCGGCGGCAGCAGCGCGAGCATCGCCGTCGCCATGACGATGTCCCAATCGGTGCGGCCATCGCCGGTGCCGATCATCCGGGTGAGGCCGATGACGATGGTGGTCATCTCGGCGCTGTTGGTGACGAGCAGCGGCCAGAGGAACTGATTCCAGCCATAGATGAACAGAATGACGAAGAGCGCCGCCATGTTGGTGCGCGACAGCGGGATCACCGTGTCGACGAG
>DASQSR010000129.1:0-4254 GCA_035642295.1 Allostellaceae bacterium
TGGGTCCCGGTGACCAACGGCCCCAACGGCATCAGCAACGTGCCGCGGCCGAGCTTCTTCGGCATGCCGTTCGAGCGCCGCGCGCCGCCGGGCGTCACCACCTTCAGCGACTTCTTCCATATCGCGTTCAATCCCGGGCAGCGCATCGTCTTCCTCTACTATGTCATCCTCGCGCTGGCGCTGGTCACGAACCTCTTCACCCTGCGTCTGCGGCGGCTGCCGATCGGCCGAGCCTGGGAGGCCCTGCGCGAGGACGAGATCGCCTGCCGCGCGCTCGGCATCAACCCGACCACGGTGAAGCTCTCGGCTTTCGCCATCGGCGCCATGCTGGGCGGCTTCGCCGGCTCCTTCTTCGCGACGCGCCAGGGCTTCATCAGCCCCGAGAGCTTCACCTTCATCGAGAGCGCGACCATCCTCGCCATCGTCGTGCTGGGCGGCGCCGGCAGCCAGCTCGGCGTCGTCCTCGCCGCCGTCGTGCTGGTGACGCTGCCGGAATTCGGCCGCGACCTGGCGCAGTACCGCATGCTGCTGTTCGGCGCGGCGATGGTGGCGATCATGGTGTGGCGGCCGCGCGGCCTGATGGCGCGGCGCGAACCCAGCCTGCGCCTCGGTCCGCTGCGCGAGACGAGCGGATGAGCGCGCCGCTGCTCGAGGTCGAGCATCTCTCGATGCGCTTCGGCGGGCTCGTCGCCGTGGACGATCTGTCCTTCACCGCCCGCGCGCGCGAGATCACCGCGCTCATCGGCCCCAACGGCGCCGGCAAGACCACCGTCTTCAATTGCCTCACCGGCTTCTACCGTCCCGGCATCGGCCGGCTCACCCTTCACCGCAACGGCAGCCGCTTCCTGCTCGAGCGGATGGACGGCTACCGCATCGCCCGCGAGGCGGGCGTCGCCCGCACCTTTCAGAACATCCGGCTCTTTGCCGGCATGACCGTGCTGGAGAACCTCATCGTCGCACAGCACAACCGGCTGATGCGGGCGAGCTTCTGGACGGTCGGCGGGCTCCTGGGGCTGCCGCCCTACCGCCGCGCCGAAGCGGCGGCGGTGGAGAAGGCGCGGCATTGGCTCGACCGCGTTGGCCTCATCGAGCGCGCGGACGAGCCGGCGGGGAGCCTCCCTTACGGCGCCCAGCGCCGGCTCGAGATCGCGCGCGCGCTCTGCACCGAGCCGGCGCTGCTCTGTCTCGACGAACCGGCGGCCGGACTCAATCCGCGCGAATCCGCCGAGCTCAACGCGTTGCTGCTGGCGATCCGCGCCGAGCTCGGCATCGGCGTGCTGCTGATCGAGCACGACATGAGCGTCGTCATGGGGATTTCCGATCGCGTCATCGTGCTCGATTACGGCCGCAAGATCGCCGACGGCACGCCGGAAGCGGTGCGCAGCGATCCGGCGGTGATCAAGGCCTATCTCGGCGAGGAGGAGAGCGACGAGATTCCGCCCGAGATCGCCCGCGATCTCGTCGAAAGAGCCTGAGCCATGCTGCTCGAATTCGCCCAGGTCCACACCTTCTACGGCAACATCGAGGCGCTGAAGGGGGTCGATCTCGGCATCGCCGAAGGCGAGATCGCGGCGCTCATCGGCGCCAACGGCGCGGGCAAGTCGACGCTGCTGATGACGCTGTGCGGTCGCCCGTCGGCGGCGAAGGGGCGCATTACCTTCGACGGCGCGGAGATCACGGGCCTGCCCACTCACGACATCATGCGGCGCGGCATCGCCCATGCGCCGGAAGGCCGCCGCATCTTTCCGCGCATGACGGTGCTCGAGAACCTGCAGATCGGCGCGACGCTCGCCGACCCCGCCTGGTTCGCCGACGATCTCCGCCGCGTCTTCGCGCTGTTCCCGGTGCTCGAGCGGCGGCAGGGGCAGCGCGGCGGCACGCTCTCGGGCGGCGAGCAGCAGATGCTGGCGATCGGCCGGGCGCTGATGAGCCGGCCGCGGCTGCTGCTGCTGGACGAGCCGTCGCTGGGCCTCGCGCCGCTCGTCGTCAAGCAGATCTTCGAGGTGATCCGCGAGATCAACGAGCAGCAGAAGGTGACCGTCTTCCTCGTCGAGCAGAACGCCTTCCACGCGCTGCGCCTCGCGCATCGCGGCTATGTCATGCAGACGGGTCGCATCACCCTCGCCGGCAGCGGCCGCGAGCTGCTCGCCAATCCCGAGGTGCGCGCCGCCTATCTCGAGGGAGGGCGGTGATGGCGGCGTGGCTCGGCGGCGCTCCCCTCAGCTTCTTCGGCATGACGCTGCTGCTGTTCGGCTTTGCCGCGCTGGCGACGGGGCGGGCGCTGGCGCGCAACTGGCGGCCGCTCTGGCAGGCGGTGCCCTACGCGGCGCTCCTCGCCCTCGGCGACCGCTTCCTCCTCTATGCGCTGTTCGGCGGCGCGCTGCTCTCGGCGAGCGGCTATGTCCTCGCCTGGGCGATGCTGCTGCTGATCGCCGGCCTCGCCTATCGCGCTTCAGAGGCGCGGCTCATGGTGCGGCAATATCCCTGGCTCTATGAGCGCCGCGGGCCGCTCGGCTGGCGCGAGCGCCGTTGACCCGCCGCTTCCTTTCCCGTGGGCAGCCCTCTACTGTCGACCGGGCAAGGAGGCGAGGCCATGAGCAGCATCAATGCCGACGAGCGGAATGCGGACCAGATCGCCTTCTGGAATGGGCCGGGCGGCCAGCATTGGGTCAAGCGGCAGGATGCCCAGGACATGGTGCTGGCGCCGATTGCGGCCGTCGCCCTCGCCCGCGCCGCGGTGCGGTCGGGCGAGCGGGTGGTCGATATCGGCTGCGGCTGCGGCGCCACCGCGATCGAGCTGGGCGGGCTGGTGGCGCCTGGGGGCAAGGTGCTCGGCGTCGATGTATCGGCGCCGATGCTGAGGCGCGCGGCCGAACGGGTGACACCGGGCTTGTCGGTCGAGCTCGTGCGCGCCGACGCCACCACCTACGACTTCGCGCCGGCGCATTTCGACCTGCTGTTCTCGCGCTTCGGCGTCATGTTCTTCGCCGAGCCGGCGCGCTCCTTCGCCAATCTCCGGCGCGCGCTGCGTCCGGGCGGCCGGCTTCTCTTCGCCTGCTGGCGGGCGCCGCGCGAGAATCCCTGGCTGATGCTGCCGCTGCAAGGGGCCTATGAGCATGTGCCGCCCTTGCCCAAGCTCGGGCCCGAAGATCCCGGCCCCTTCTCCTTTGCCGATCCCGAGCGGGTCGAGCGCGTTCTCGGGCAAGCGGGGTTCGAGAGCGTGGCGCTGGAGCCGGTCGACGTCGTGCTCGACATCGCCAATGGCGGCGGGCTCGACGCCGCCGTCGAAGCGGCGCTCGAGATCGGCCCCACCAGCCGCGCCATCGACGGTCAGCCGCCGGCGGTCCTCGCCGCGGTTACGCAATCGGTGCGCAAGGTGCTGGCGCCCCATCTGCGCGGCCGGGCGGTGCCGCTCGCGGCCGCGATCTGGCTCGTCACCGCCGTCAGCGCTTGAACGCGCGGCTTGCCTCGCTTTCGTTCCGGCCCACCACCAAGGAGTTCATCGCACATGACGAAGCTTGCCGCGCCGGTCCTGCTCGCCGCCCTGCTCGCCGGGGCGCCCGCCTGGGCCGACGACATCAAGGTGGCGATCGTCGGCCCGATCACCGGCGAATACGCCGCTTTCGGCGAGCAGATGCGGCGCGGCGCGGCGATGGCGGCCAAGGACATCGACGCCAAGGGCGGCGTTCTCGGGCAGCAGCTCAAGCTCTCCGTGGGCGATGACGCCTGCGATCCGAAGCAGGCGGTGGCGGTCGCCAACAAGATGGCGAACGACGGTGTGCTCTTCGTCGACGGCCATTACTGCTCGGGCTCGTCGATCCCGGCCTCGTCGGTCTATGCCGAGAACGGCATCCTGCAGATCTCTCCGGCCTCGACCAATCCCGCCTTCACCGACGATCCCTTCAAGAAGGGCTGGAACAACATCTTCCGCGTCTGCGGCCGCGACGATGCGCAAGGCCGCGTCGCCGGCCAGTACATCGCCGCCCACTACAAAGGCAAGGCGGTGGCGATCCTCGACGACAAATCCGCCTATGGCGCCGGTCTCGCCGAGGAGACCCGGAAGGCGATGAACGCCGCCGGCCTCAAAGAAGCGATGTATGAATCGACCAATGCCGACGACAAGGATTTCTCGGCGCTGATCAGCCGGATGAAAGAGGCGCATATCGCGCTCATCTATCTCGGCGGCTATCACACCGAAGCGGGGCTCCTGGTCCGCCAGGCGCGTGAGCAGGGGCTGAACGCGCCACTGATGGC
>DASQSR010000130.1:0-12441 GCA_035642295.1 Allostellaceae bacterium
TGCGCCGGCGCCGACTGCGCCGCGGGGCGCGGCCGCTGCCGCCGCAGGCGGGCGATCTCGGCCTCCACCCGCGCCAATCTCCGCCGCGCCGCCTCGGAGTCGACGATCAGCGCCGGTGTCCTGCGGCAGGCGGGAATCACGGGGCGCACAGCGCGCGCAGGGCGCGAGGCAAGGTCGCCATGCCGAGCAGGCACATCCCGGCGTCGGAAACGATCGGCACTACCGGCGAGCGGCGGCAAAGAGCGATCAGCAGGTGCGGCAGCGAGGTCGAGAGCCGCACGACCGGGACCTCCACATCGAGACCCTGGGTCACCGGGCGCTCTAGCGCGGCGCGAAGGCGCGAGCCAGCGGCGCCCGGCCGGGACGCGCGCAGCAGCAGCTCGCTCGGCGCGGTGTCCGCCATCACCGGCAGCGCGCCGGCGACGATGCTGCGCAAAGTGCACGTGCCGAGGTAGCGGCCGCCCCGGTCGAGGACGGCGATGCCCAAGGCTCCGGATTCGACGAGCTGCGCCGCGGCTTCGCGCAAGGTGACATCCTCGCCGAGGCTGGGCGGCGCGAAATCGATGATGCCGTCGCCGGCGGCGACGAGCGGGGCGGATTCCTCGCACGATCCAGGTTGCGTCGCGTTCATTCCACGCCTGCCTCGAGAGCGGCTGCGATTTCCGACCGTCGGTCGCGCCTTTGCGGCGCTCGCCCAGGCGCCGGCGCCGGACTATCCTGCGCTGTCCCTAGCTAGCCGCGCCCTGGCGGCGAGGAGAATACGTGCGAGCACGTATGGCCGAGCGGGCGAAGACCGCGATAATCGCGCACATGCCGGGCGAAGCGATCCGGAAGGCGGGGGCGCGCGCTCATCGGGCCCGGTCGGCTGTGGCGATTTCGGCCGGCTATGTCGTGCTTTACCTGTTCCTCGACCGGGTGAGCTTCATCTGGGCGCTGCACGGCATCGACATTACGCCGTGGAATCCGCCGCCGGCCCTCACCCTGGCCCTGCTGCTGATGCGCGGCTTCGGCTACCTGCCGGCGGTGATCCTGGCGCCGCTGCTGTCGAGCCAGATCCTGCCGCTGGTGAGCGTTCCGCCGCTGGTCGGCCTCGTCTCCGCGGCGGTCATCGCCGCCGGCTATGCCGCCGCCGCCGGCCTGCTCCGCCATGTGTTCCGCATCGATGTCGTCCTGCGGCGGACGCGCGACCTGGTGCTGCTCATCGCCGTCGCCGTTGCCGCCGCCGGGGCCGTCGCCCTCGGCTTCGTCGGGGTCTATTTGCTCGCCGGCCTCATCGGGCCGGCGGACGCGGCGGATGCGGCCGTGCAGCTCTGGATCGGCGATGCGATCGGCATCGTGGTGCTGACACCGCTCCTGCTCGTCGCCCGCGACCGGTTGCGGCACGCGCGCCTTGCCTTCGGACGGGCATTCTGGCTCGGCGCGGCGGAGACCCTGGCACAGATGTCGAGCATCGGCATCTCCTTCGTGCTCGTCTTCGGCTTCAACCATCAGCGCTATTCCTTCGAGCTCTTCTACCTGCTCTTTCTGCCCGTGGTATGGATCGCCGTGCGGCGCGGCCTGGGCGGCGCCGCCTGGGCCGTGCTGGTGGTGCAGATCGCGCTCATCGCCGCACTCAACCTGCAGCGCAACTCGGCGGATACGATCCGCTCGTTCCAGCTGCTGATGTTCACGGTGGCGGCGACCGGGCTGATGCTCGGCGCGGTCGTCAGCGAGCGCCACCGCGTCGCCCGCGCCCTGGCGGAGAGCCAAGGCCGGCTCGCGGCGATGATCGAGACGGCGCGCGACGGGGTGCTGACGATCGACGGACGTGGGCGGATCGAGTCGGTCAATCCCGCGGTCGAGCGGCTGTTCGGCCTGCCGGGCCGGCTTCTCGCCGGATGCCGCGTCGACGATCTGCTCCCCGGCGGCCGCGTTTTCGAGCGCCTCGCCTCGATGGCGCGCGTGCCGCCGACGGGGTCGGCGCGCGAGGAGCTCGATGCGCGGCGCGCCGACGGCAGCCTCTTCCCCGTCGAGCTCACCGTCGGCGCGTTCGGCGAGCCGGGCAACGAGCACTACACCCTTGTCCTGCGCGACATCGCCTCGCGGCGCGAAGCCGAAGCGAGCCAGCGCGCGCACCAATCCGAGCTGGCGCACGTCTCGCGCCTGTCGCTCGCGGGAGAGATGGCATCGGCCCTCGCGCACGAATTGAACCAGCCGCTTACGGCGATTGCCGCCTGTGCGCGTGGCTGCCTCCGCCTGTTGCGGCAGCCCGGGTTCGACCCGCCGCTGATGCAGGAGGGCGTCGAACAGATCGTCGAGCAGGCCGAGCGCGCCGGCGACATCATCAGCCGGCTGCGCGAATTCGTCGCCACCGGGACGACCCAGCGCGCGGTCGTCCCGATCGAGACGATCATCGACGGCGCCGTCGCCCTGGCGCGCATCGAGGCGGCGCAGAACGGCATCGAGGTCGTGCTGCGGCTCGCCCCCGATCTTCCGCCGGTGCTGGCGGACCGCGTACAGATCGAGCAGGTGCTGCTCAACCTCATGCGCAACGGCATGGAGGCGATCCTCAGCCACGCCGCGGCGACGCGGACCCTGACGATCGAAGGTCGTCGCGCCTCGGCACAAGCGATCGAGATCACGGTGGCCGACAGCGGGCCGGGCGTGCCCGAGGAGCTGGCCGGCCAGCTGTTCGAGCCCTTCGTCACGACCAAGCCGCTCGGGATGGGGCTGGGCCTGTCGATCAGCCGCTCCATCGTCGAAGCGCATGACGGAAGGCTGCGTCTCGTGAAGCGGCGGGGAGCCGGCGCAGCCTTCGCCTTCGAGCTTCCCGTCCATGAAGCCGCGGCGGGAATCGAGGCAGAGCCGTGAACGCGAAAACCGTGTTCGTCGTCGATGACGACGAAGCCGTCCGGCGCGCGCTGCGCTTCCTGCTGCGCACCGCGGGGCACGGCGTCGAGATTTTCCCGTCGGCAACCGCCTTCCTCGAGAGCTATACGCCCGACCGGATGGGCTGCCTGCTCCTCGACGTCCGCATGCCCCAGACGACGGGGCTCGACCTGCAGCATGAGCTGAACGCCCGCGGCTGGCGCATCCCGGCAATCTTCATCACCGGACACGGCACCGTGCCGATCGCGATTGCGGCGATGAAAGCCGGGGCCTTCGACTTCATCGAAAAGCCGCTGCGCGACGAGGCGCTGCTCGAGAGCGTGGAGCGGGCGCTCAGCTGGAACGCCACGGCCCGGCAGGATCATCTCGAGCTGGCGGCGCTGAAGGCGCGCGCCGCGCCGCTGACGCCGCGCGAGCGCGAGGTCCTCGATCTGGTCGCCACCGGCGAGCCGAACAAGGTGATCGCGCGCCGGCTCGGCATCAGCTTCCGCACCGTCGAGCTGCACCGGTCCCACATCCTGGAGAAGATGGGCGCGCGCACGGTGTCGGAGCTGATTCGGATGGCGATCCTGCTGCAGCAGGAAAAGCTCTAACTGGGCTGCCGCAGCAGCAGACCGTAGATGTTGTCGAAGCTGGTGGCGTCGATGTGCTGCACGCCGGCGCTGGTGGCGATGAACATGCGGCCCAAAGCGGCGTGCAGCGCGCCGGCACCGGCACCGCCCAGCGGCTTCACCGGCGCATCGACACAGAATTTCGCCGCGGCAATCGCGACCGAGGCGGTGGTGGCGACCTTCAATTGTGCGCCGCTGCCCGGGTCGAGCGCGCCGCCTGCCGCATCGTCGAAAGCGTCGGCGCTGAAGACGGTACCGGCGGGTATGGCGATCGGCTTCCCCGAATACTCGGAGAGCGATCCCGGCAGGCGGCAGACCTCGAGCACGGGCGCGAGGGAGGCGGCCGAAGCGGGCGCGAGCGCGGCGGGACCCGGCGCCGCCGGCGCGGCCGATACGCCCGGCGTGAGCGCGGTCAGAAGAGCGGCGACCAGCAGGCTCTGTTTCATGTTCGACATCGACGTAAACGGTTCTGGCGGAGGATTGACCGCCGGCGGCGCGGCGCCAGCAAGTTACAAATTTGCAAGGCGTCGGGGCGCGCCGCAGGGGCGGAGTCGCGCCATTTCCAGGCGCCAAGAAAAGAGATGGGGGGATGAAGGAGATGGGGGGATAAGGTTAAAGGCGCCTGCGGCGCCCTCTCCTGCCATCCCCGCTCATCCCCGTAATCTCCCTTCAGCGACCGTGGGTTGCGCCGCGTCGTCGGGCGGCCTTGTCGCCGCGGGTGGGGCTGCGCTAGCGTTCGTTGATGGCCGAGGGGTTGATCTATCATCTGTGCCGGCGCACGGACTGGCTCGCGGCGGAGCAGGCGGGCGTCTATCGCGGCTCGGCCCAGGACGCCGCCGACGGCTTCATCCATTTCTCGACGGCGGCGCAGGTCGAAGCCTCGGCGGCAAAGCACCGCGCCGGCGAGAGCGACCTGCTGCTGATCGCGGTCGCGGCCCCGGCGCTGGGCGAGCGACTGAGATGGGAGCGCGCGCGCGGCGGCGCGCTCTTTCCCCATGTTTATGGCGCGCTGCCGCTCGAGGCCGTGTCCTGGACGAAGCCGCTGCCGCTCGATGCCGCGGGGCGCCATGTCTTTCCGGCTCTGGAGTAGGAGCCGCGATGCTGATCGATCTCGCTCTGCCGCTGCTGCGCCGGCTGCCGCCGGAGACGGCGCATCGCCTGACGCTCCGCGCGCTGCGCAGCGGCCTCGTGCCGCATCGCTTGCGGCTCGACCCGCCGAGCCTCGCCATCACCCTCTGGGGCAAACGGTTTCCCAACCCGGTCGGGCTTGCCGCCGGCTTCGACAAGAACGCCGAAGTGCCGGCCGAGATGCTGCGTCTCGGCTTCGGCTTCGCCGAATGCGGCACGATGACGCCGCGCCCGCAAAGCGGCAATCCGCGGCCGCGGCTCTTCCGCCTCAGGGAAGACGAGGCGCTGATCAACCGGCTCGGCTTCAACAATGACGGCATCGCCGCGGGCGCCGCGCGCCTCGCGCGGCGCAAGCGCGAGGACGGCATCGTCGGCGCCAATATCGGCAAGAACCGCGACACCGCCGACGACATCGCCGACTACGTGCAGGGCGTCACCGTGCTGGCGCCGCTCGCCGATTACCTCGTCGTCAACGTCTCCTCGCCCAACACGCCGGGACTGCGCGAGCTGCAGCGCAAGAGCGCGGTGACGGCGCTGGTGGAGCGGCTGATGGCGGCGCGCGCTGCGGTGACGCCGGAGCATGCACCGCCGTTGCTGCTCAAGATCGCGCCCGATCTCGGCGCCGAGGACCGCGCCGACCTCGCGCAAGCGGCGCTCGCCACCGGCATCGACGGGCTCGTCGTCGCCAACACGACGGTGACGCGGCCGGCGAGCCTCACCAGCCCGGAAGCGCACGAGCCCGGCGGCCTCAGCGGCAAGCCGCTGCGCGCCATGGCGACGGCGCTCATCGGCGAGATGTACCGCCTGACGCAGGGGAAGCTGCCGATCATCGGCGTCGGCGGCATCGCCTCGGGCGCCGACGCCTATGAGAAGATCCGCGCCGGCGCGAGCCTGGTGCAGCTCTATACCGCGCTCGTCTATCAGGGGCCGGGGCTGGTGCTGCGCGTCAAGCGCGAGCTGGCGGCGCTGCTGGCGCGGGACGGATACGAGACCCTCGCGGCGGCGGTCGGCAGCGCCGCGCATTCGCCGCACGCCCCGGCGCACCGGCATTAGCGATCGGGCTTGCCGATGAGTCTCCGACTGCTGCGCGGCCTGGCCGAGATCGCCGACGCCTATGACGGCTTCATCCTCGACCTCTGGGGCGTGCTGCATGACGGCAGCGCGCCGTTCCCCGAGGTGGTGGAGACGCTCGGCCGGCTGAAGCAGGCGGGCAAGCGCCTCGCCGTGCTGTCGAACGCGCCGCGCCGCGCCGCGCTGGTGGAAGCGCGGATGATCGAGATCGGATTGCCGCAGGGGCTCTACGATCTCGTCCACTCCTCGGGCGAGGAGACATGGCAGCATCTCGAGCGGCGCGACGAGCCGTTCTATGCCGCGCTCGGCCGGCGCTGCTATCACATCGGCCCCGCGCGCGACGACAACATGCTGGAAGGCATCGGCCTCGAGCGCGTCGGCGACGTCGCGGCGGCGGAGTTCATCCTCAACACCGGCCCCTCGGGCTGGGACGAGACCGTCGAGCAGTACGAGGGGCTGCTGCAGAGCGCGCGGACGCGCGCGCTGCCGATGGTCTGCGCCAATCCCGACCTCGTCGTCATCCACCAGGGGCGCCGCTCGATCTGCGCCGGCGCGGTGGCGCAGCGCTATGAAGCGCTGGGCGGGCGCGTGCGCTGGCACGGCAAGCCGTTCCGCGCGGTCTACGAGACCTGCTTCGCCGCGCTCGGCATTGCCGACCGGCGGCGCATCATCGCCGTCGGCGACAGCCTCCGCACCGACATCGCCGGCGCCAACGCCGCGGGCATCGACAGCGTGCTGGTGACCGGCGGCATCCATGCCGAGGAGCTCGGCCCGGCCGGCGGCGAGCCGGATCTCGACCGCCTCATCGAGGCGATCGCCGCCAGCGGACACAAGCCTGATGCGGTGATCGCGCGCTTCCGCTGGTAGCGGGGCTCGGCCGGGTCGGAATGCGGCTAGCCCGAACCGTGCGGGCTATCGCGATTGCTTACGCAATCGCTGGCGCCCGCCAGCGACGACGCTCCGCGTCGCGCTAGCGTTGGCTAGTGATTCCCGCGGTGCAGCAGCGCGTCGGCGAGGCCGGTGTCGTAGGCGAGCCCGGCCGGCGTCAGCACCGCCGCGTCGGGGAACAGGGAGCGGATGAGGCCCTTGCGCTCGAGCGCGCGCCAGACGGCTTCATTGCCGAGCCCGGAGGCGTCGCGCGTCAACACCACGGCATCGCCGAGATGGAAATGGTCGCCATGCGCCTGCGGCAGACTGGCGACCAGCATGGCGCCGGGCTCCTCGGCCGGGCGGCTGTGACCCGGAAGCCGCGCCAGCGCCTGAAGCAGGGTCAAGGTGCGAAGCTGGAGCGGGTTGAGGCTGAGCGGGTTGTTCTTGGGCGGCATTGCCCCATCTAAGCGCGCGTCGGCGGGGGGCGTCAAACCGCCTGGCCTCGGGCGACGGCCGGCTGGTGCCGCTTCGCGACGGATTTCGGCTTTCGCGGGGGCGACGAAGGAAGGCGTGAAGCCGGCATCGCCGCGCTTGCTGGCCTCGCGCCGCGCGTCGCGCAGAGCGAGCAGCGCCATCAGCAGGACGAGAAGGACGACAAGGAGCAGGCCGCCCGCCAGATATTCGGGCGGCACGCCCCGCAGCCCGAAGACGATGAAGCGCACGACCACATCTCCGATCCCGGCGCATCCGGGGGCGCCCAGGTTGAGCCCGCAGTGTTACAGTTCCAACCGCGGCGATACCCGAACTTCCCCCGCCGCGCCGCCGTTTGCGCAGCAGCGCCCTCGCCTTTGGAACGGTGGATGAACGACGAGATCGGGTCGGAAGGCTCGTCCCGGCCGGCCGAGGAAGCGGCCGAGGAGCGGCTCACCGCGCTTCCGCCCGCGCGCTCGGTGATGCTCACCGGCATCTTCCTGCTGCTGGTGTTCTATACGCTCTACGTCACCGCCGAGATCGCCATCCCGCTGGTCTTCGCCCTGCTGCTGAAGCTGCTGCTGCAGCCGGCCATGCGCGTTCTCGACCGCCTGCGCGTGCCGCCGGCGCTGGCCGCGCTGCTGCTGATCGCGGCGCTGTTCGGCGTCGTCGGTGCCGGCGGCTATGCGCTGGCGGGCCCGGCGGCGAGCTGGGCGCAGCGGGCGCCGGAGAGCCTGCCGCGGATGGAGCAGCGCCTCAGCCTGCTCAAGCAGCCGATCGACCGGCTGCGCGACGCGATGCAGCGGGTGGAGAAGCTGACGCAGGCGCCGGGCGCGCCGCCGGCGGTGACGGTGCAGGGCTCGAGCCTTGCCGGCTATCTCTTCTCCGGCACGCGCCGGCTGCTGAGCGGGTTCGGCATCACCGTGCTGCTGCTGTTCTTCCTGCTCGGCTCGGGCGATCTCTTCATGCGCCGGCTGGTCGAGATCCTGCCGAGCTTCCGCGACAAGAAGCAGGCGGTGACGATCTCGCACGAGGTCGAGAGCAACATCTCGGCCTATCTCGTCACCATCACCATCATGAACCTGCTCGTCGGCACGGCGACGACGCTGTCGATGTGGGCGATCGGGCTGCCCGATCCGCTGCTGTGGGGCGCGCTCGCCTTTCTGCTCAACTATGTGCTGATCCTGGGGCCGCTTACCGCCATCGGGCTCTTCTTCCTCATCGGCCTCCTCACCTTCGGCACGCTGTGGCAGGCGCTGCTGCCGCCGGCGGCCTTTCTCGCGATCCACATCGTCGAAGGCCAAGTGGTGACGCCGATGCTGGTGGCGCGGCGCTTCACCTTGAACCCGGTGCTGGTGATCGGCTCGCTGATCTTCTGGGACTGGATGTGGGGGATTCCGGGCGCGCTGCTGGCGGTGCCGATGCTGGCGGTGGTCAAGATCGTCTGCGACCGCCTCAGGCCGCTGGCGCCGGTCGGGCATTTCCTCGGCGGCTGAGCGGCAGGCGCCTCGTTGCGCGCGGTGGTAGCGCCGGGGGGCCCGCCATGGCAGACTGCCGCGGCAAGATCGATAAAGGGGAAGAAACGCATGAAGGCCTTTTTGCGCCTGGCGCTCGCCGCGGCGGCGGTGGCGCCGGTCCTGAGCTTTGCCACGGGCGCCGCGGCGCAGCTCCTCGTCATCGGCAATGACGAGAAGCAGAGCTTCGTCGACGGCAAGACGGTGATGAACCCGCCGGGCAAGGACACCGTCCTCATCGTCGACATCGCCCACCGCACCAAGCCGCGGATCGTCGCCAGCCTGCCGCTGATGAACACGGTGGTGGGACCGCCGGTGAACCTCGCCATCACTCCCGACCAGAAGCTGGCGCTGGTCGCCAATTCGCTCGACTGGGTGAAGGACGGCGAGAGCTGGAAAGGCGTGCCGGACAACAAGCTCTACGTCATCGACCTCACCCTCTCGCCGCCGAAGCAGATCGCGACGCTCGAGCTCGGCAAGCAGCCCTCGGGCATGGCGATCAACCGCGCCGGCACGCTGGCGCTGGTCGCCAACCGCGCCGACGACACGGTGAGCGTCCTCGCCATCGACGGCAAACAGGTGAAGCTCATCGATACCGTGTCGGTGAGCAGCGGCGGGCCGCAGAAGGAGCAGCCTTCCGCCGTCGCCTTCACGCCGGACGGCAAGCGCGCGCTCGTCACCAAGTTCGCCGCGAACAAGGTGGCGCTGCTGACGGTGGACGGGCAGAAGGTGACTTATACCAAGTACGACATGGCCACCGGCCTCTGGCCCTACAACGTCGCGATCACGCCCAACGGCGCGCTTGCCATCGTCGGCAACAATGGTGGGGCGGGCTCCTCGGACGGGCAGGTGGACACGGCGGCGATCATCGACATGAAGGCCGAGCCGCCGCGGGTGATCGACCAGGTGGTGGTGGGCGACGGGCCGGAGGGGCTCGCCATGAGCCCGACGGGCGCCTACGCCGTCGAAGTCATCCTCAACGGCGCCAACCTCTCCCACGACAAGTTCTATTACCACCCGCACTCCTATGCCTCGCTGCTCAAGATCGAGGGCAAGACGGTGCGCAAGGTGTCGGAGGCGCCGGTCGGCGCGCTGGCCGAAGGCGTCGCCTTCAGCCCCGAGGGCCGCTATCTCTATGCCGGCAACTTCATGGATGGCGACATGACCATCCTGCGCCTCGAAGGCGACCGGCTGGTCAAGGTCGGGGTGATGAAGCTACCCGGCCATCCGGCCTCGATGCGCAGCGGCCCGAACTGAGGCGACGCGGCGGCAGCCGCGGCCGCGGAGTCGCGGCGCGGCTCGACCGCCCGGGCCGACATTACTGCAGCTCGGCTTCGCGATTGCCGAGCTTGGCGATGAGCCGCAGGATGTCGGCCTGCAGCTGCGGGTCCTTGATGCCGTAATAGCCGCGGATCAGCGACATGATCTCGCGCCGGTCGAAGGTCTCGTTGACCTCGGGCGAGACTTCCTGCGCCAGGTTCTTCGCCACCAGCCCGTCGGGATAGCCCTCGAAGAAGAAGGCCGGCGAGACCTGGAGCACCTGCGCCACGTCATAGAGCCGGCTGGCGGAAATGCGGATGTCGCCGGATTCGTATTTCTGCACGGCTTGGAAGGAGACACCGATCTTGCCGGCCAGGGCGCCCTGGCTGAGACCGAGCTGAATGCGGCGGAGCCGCATGCGCCCGCCGACATAAATGTCGATCGGGTGCGGCGCATTGTCTTTTTCTGCGATCATGGGTCGATGCAACCTGCGGTCGTTCAATGTTTATCGTAGCGCCGGTTCCCCTCGGTCCCCGCTACGCCGAGGACCGACCGTTACGCGATTGCGGCTTGCTTACCCCTGCTGCAGGGCCACCCGGCGCGGTGAAGCGCGCGCGACCCCCCGGTGGGTGGCTCGCCCCGGCCCTCGCGATTCCACACCCCGAGGAAACCACCCATAATTGCATCCTAGCGGAAGCCGGGATGATCGCAAACAATTTATCAGTTCATCAGCAGGCGCCGCGACAAAACGTCCGACCCCCGTGCAAACCTTTGGCCCGTTTCAAGAATTGGCCCAGCCCCGAAGCCGGCTTCGGACCGCGCAAATGACACGTCCCGCTCTACATTTCTGCAAGCCTGCCTTGCGTCTCGATCGGGGCACGCCGCCACCGCAGGGGCGCAAGATGCGCCATGCGCGCGATGCTGTTCGACGGCGTCGGGAAGCCGCTTCGGCTCGAGGAGCACGCGGCCGACGCGGCGCCCGCGGCAGGGCAAGTGGCGATCCGCATCCTTGCCTGCGGCGTCTGCCGCACCGATCTCCACATCGTCGATGGCGAACTGGAGCGGCCGAAGCTGCCGCTGGTCCCTGGCCATGAGATCGTCGGGCGGATCGAAGCGGTCGGCGCCGGCGTCGCCGGGCTCAAGCCCGGCGACCGGGTCGGCGTGCCGTGGCTCGGCTGGACCTGCGGGCGCTGCGTCTATTGCCGGTCGGGGCGCGAGAATCTCTGCGATGCCGCCCGCTTCACCGGCTATCAGATCGATGGCGGCTACGCCGAGCGCACGCTCGCCGATGCGCGCTACTGCTTCCCCCTTCCCGCCGGCTATGACGATGTCGCGGCGGCGCCGCTGCTGTGCGCCGGGCTCATCGGCTATCGCGCGCTGCGGCTCGCGGGCGAGGCGGAGCGGCTCGGCCTCTACGGCTTCGGCGCGGCGGCGCATAT
Source organism: Allostellaceae bacterium (assembly GCA_035642295.1). Taxonomy (GTDB): domain Bacteria; phylum Pseudomonadota; class Alphaproteobacteria; order ATCC43930; family CGMCC-115725; genus DAHUYF01. The sequence continues at coordinate 11,233 of DASQSR010000130.1, forward strand.
CGCGGTGCAGGTCGCCCGCCATCGCGGCCAGAAGGTCTTCGCCTTCACCAAGCCGGGCGACCGCGCCGGCCAGGAATTCGCCCGGGCGCAGGGTGCCGCCTGGGCCGGCGGCTCAGACCAGATGCCGCCGGAGACGCTGGATGCGGCGCTGCTCTTCGCGCCGGTCGGCGCGCTGGTGCCGGCGGCGCTGGCGGCGACGGCGAAAGGCGGCGTCGTGGTCTCAGCCGGCATCCATATGAGCGATATTCCGAGCTTCCCCTATCGCCTGCTGTGGGAGGAGCGCGTCATCCGCTCGGTCGCCAACCTGACGCGGCGCGACGGCGAGGAGTTCCTGGCGCTCGCGCCGCAAGTACCGGTGCGCACGACGACGCAAGCCTTTCCGCTGGCCGAGGCCAACGAGGCGCTGCGGCAGCTGCGCGCCGGCGCGTTCGAAGGCGCCGCGGTGCTGGTGCCTTAAGCCGGGTTGAGGCGTCGGGTCCAGTCGCGCAGGGCGACGAGGAGCTGGGCGATGAGGTCGCGCGTCGTCTGGTTGGTGAGCTTGCCGTCGGCGTCGAAATGCGTGCCGGCCTGGGCGATCAGCACTTCGGGCTTGTTCACCGGCATCATGTTGAGGAAGACGAAGCACTGGCGCAGATGGTACTGCGCCCGCGTGGTGCCCCAGAGGCTCGGCGTCGCGCCCATGATCGCCACGGGCTTGCCGATCACCGGCGGATCGGGCGGCCGCGACACCCAGTCGATGACGTTCTTGAGCACGCCGGAGTAGGAGTAGTTGTATTCGGGCGTGGCGAAGAGCAGCGCATCGGCGACGGCGATGCGCTCGCGCAGGTGCTGCACCGGCGGCGGGTACCCCCCGGCGCGCACATCGTCGTTGTAGAGCGGAATCTCGGCGATGTCGGCGATCTCGAGGCTCATGCCTTCGGGGACCAGCTCCTGCGCGGCGCGCAAGGCCGCGCTGTTGAACGAGCCCTTGCGCAGACTGCCGGAGATGCCGAGCGTCTTCACCACACGCGATTGTGCCATCGGGAGCTCCCTACTGTGGATTGACGCCCCCGGCTTAGGGCGCGGCGGCGCACGGGGCAAGCCTCATTTTTGCCGCGCGAGATAAGCGGCGAGCGCCGCTGCCGCGGACGGCGGTGCGGCGAGGCCAAGCTTGCTGCGCCGCCAGAGAATATCTTCGGCGGTCGCCGCCCATTCCTCGGCGACGAGCCA
>DASQSR010000131.1:0-4498 GCA_035642295.1 Allostellaceae bacterium
GCTCGACTGGGCGTTGCGCGCCTCGGGCTCGGAGCTGGCCCTCTTCACCGGCGGCAGCGAAGACGGCCTCGCCCGGCTCGCCGCCGACAAGGCGATCATGGTCGGCCTCCACATCCTCGACCCCGGCACGGGCGACTACAATATGCCGGCAGTGCGCGCCACGGCCGGGCTTTCGGACGTCGTCCTCATCGAATGGGCGCGGCGCGAGCAAGGGCTCGTCCTCGCCGCCGGCAACCCGCGCCGCATCTTCGCGCCCGCGGATCTGGCGCGGCCGGGCATCCGCGTCGTGCAGCGCCAGGAAGGCGCCGGGGCGCAAATCCTGCTGCGGCATCTGCTGAACCAGGCGAAGGCGAAGCTGGAGGGTCTCGCCGTGACCGATGCACCCGCGCTCACCGAGACCGAGGTCGCCGCCGCCGTCCTCGAAGGCAAGGCCGATGCCGGCATCGCCGTCCGCGCAGTGGCCCAGCATTTCCGGCTCGATTTCCTGCCCCTGCAGCAGGAGCGCTTCGATCTCGCGCTGCGCCGGCGCAACTACTTCGAGCCGCCGCTGCAGCGCCTCCTCGCCTTCACCCGCAGCGCCGAGTTTGCGCGGCGGGCGGAAGCGCTTGGCGGCTACGACATCGGCGGCACCGGCCGGGTGACCTACAACGCCTGACCCATCCCTCGCACCGGGGCTCGCCGAGCGTCGTCGACATGTCTATATTTGGATGTATCGACTCGACATTACTCTACCGAAGAGGATATGACGCGCCGGCGATGGCGGACTGGGCAAGGCGCGTGCGGCGCCGGGCCGCGGGCCGCCGGCCGGGGCAGCCGGGAGGTGTTCGCCTTCTTCGACACGACGCCAAAACCCGCGCGCCGGGGGACATCTTGGCGCTGGCATAGCGCCTCGGCCTTGCCTCTACGGAGGGCGGCGGCGCGGCCCTTTCCACAGAATTTACGCCGTAAAAGTGGCGTTAAGACTTTTCAGGCTTCCCAAGGAGCACAGAACCGACCATATTCCTGCCGTCACAATTGGACCCGCCGGGCCATATGGATGGGCTTGGCGGAAACACCGAAAAAGTGTGAGAGATTTACATATGCGGGCCAATTTCGCTGGCGCCGAGGCGCTTGACCAGCAGCCGGCGCAGGAGAACGCGTCCCGGGCCGACCATCCCGAGACCCAAGAGGAGCAGCAGGGGCGTCCGGCCCCGGAGGCGGCGAGCGAGCCCATGTCGATGCGCGGCAATCTGGCCGAGATCGATCTCGGCCGCTCGGCCGATCCGCTGCGCCGCTACCTCCAGGAGATTTCCGAGGCCGACCTGCTCTCGCGCGAGGGCGAGGTCGCCCTGGCCCAGCGCATCGAGGCCGGCCAGGCCGCGGTGCTGAATGCGCTCTATCGCAGCCCGCTGCTGCGCAAGTCGCTCACCCAGTGGGCGAAGGCACTGCGCGAGCAGAGCATGGCGCTGCGCGACGTCATCGATCTCGCGGCGACGCAAGCGCGGCGCTCGGCCGGCGGCAGCGGCTCGACCGCAGCGGTCGCTTCGAGCGGACTCGACGACGAGGGCGCGGCGCCGCTCGCCGAGCTCGAGGCGGCGCTGCTGCGGCCGGTGTTGCGTGCCTTCGACCGCGCGCGCAAGAGCCGCAGCGCGCCGGCGCTCGGCACGGCGCTCGCCAGCGTGGTGCTCCATCCCGAGCGCATCGAGGAGCTGGCGCTTCGCCTCAAAGAGGTGAACCGCCGCATCGTCGAGCGCGAGGGCCGTCTCGCCCGCCTCATCGAGCAGGGCAAGGTCGATCGCAGCCTCTTCCTCGAGAGCTATCTCAAGGCGTCGGGCCCCCGCGCCTGGTATGCCTCGATGTCGCGCCGCCAGACGGCGCCCTGGCCGAATTTCCGCCGCCGCCACGGCGAGGCGGCGCGCGCGCTGATCGAAGAGATCGAATTGGCGAGCCGCGAGACCGGGCAGAGCCTGCCCGCGTTCCGCGCGCTGGTGACGGAGCTGCAGCGCGGCGCGCGGGAGGCCGAGCGCGCCAAGCAGGAGATGATCCAGGCCAATCTGCGCCTCGTCGCGTGGATCGCGCGCCGGCACGTCAATCGCGGCCTGCCGCTGATGGATCTGATCCAGGAAGGCAATATCGGGCTGATGCGCGCGGTCGAGAAATTCGACTGGCGCCGCGGCTACAAGTTCTCGACCTATGCCACCTGGTGGATCCGCCAGGCCTGCACGCGGGCGCTGGTGGACCAGGGTCACCTCATCCGCATCCCGTCGCACATGACCGACGAGGCGCGGCGCGTCATGCGCGCGCAGCATCAGCTGCTCGCCGAGCTCGGCCGCGAGCCGAACGAGGCGGAGCTGGCGGCGCGGCTCGGCGTTCCCGTCACCAAGGTGCGGGCGGTGCTCGAGCTGGTGCGCGATCCCGTCAGCCTCGACGCGCCGCTGAGCGAGGATGGCGATGCCACCATCGGCGACCTTATCGCCGATGACGGCGCGGTGATGCCGCACGAGGCGGCGGCGCAGGCGGAGCTGCGCGCCGCCACCGATGATGCGCTGTCGCGGCTCTCGCCGCGCGAGGCCGACATCCTGCGCCTGCGCTTCGGCGTCGGCCAGGCCGGCGAGCACACGCTGGAAGAGGTCGGCCGCAAATACCAGGTGACGCGCGAGCGCATTCGCCAGATCGAGGCGAAGGCGCTCAAGAAGCTGGCGCAGCGGACCCACGGCCGCACGCTCGCGAGCTTCGTCGAGCGCTGATCTGGCGGCTCCCGGGAGAGGCGCGCTATACTGCGCGCTCTTTTCCCGAGGAGGAGTCTGATGCGCACATCGCTTTTCGTGGTTACCGCCTTCACCGCGGCCGCTCTGTTGGCGAGCCCGGCCCTGGCCGCCAAGCACAAGTCCAGCTGCTATGACTACGCTTGGCAATCCCAGGACATGAAGGACTGCCTCGCCCATCCGGAAAAGGCGAGCATGCACAAGTCCGCGCACAAGCCGATGAAGAAGGCGAAGGCCATGAAGGGCAAGGGCATGAAGGACATGAAAGACATGAAGTCCATGCCCGATACCGAGAAGAAGCCCTAGAGGCGAGCGCCGGTGGCGGCCGGGAGCGGGCGTGAGCGATTGGTAGGCCGAAGTGACACGAGCAAGTGCCGGTCTGAGCGCCCAACCCGTCCGCCACCGCATTTCACGAGCGGACCGGCCGTCCCGGCCTAGCCGGGACCGGCAGGGGTGAGCCCCATGTCCCCCGCTGCCCGCCGCGGGCTGATCCTCTTTCTCGTCGGGCTCGTCTTCATCCTCGGCGCCTTCGCCTATGATTACTGGCAGTCCGGCGACGCCGGCGGGATTGGCGGCCTCTCCATCGGCGGCCCGTTCACGCTCACCGATCAGAACGGCGTCCTCCGCCGCGACAGCGATTTCCGCGGCAAGCTGATGCTGGTCTATTTCGGCTACACCTATTGCCCGGATGTCTGCCCGGCGACGCTCAACACCATCACCGCGGCGCTCGACAAGCTCGGCGCGCGCGCCGATGCAGTACAGCCGATCTTCATCACCGTCGATCCGGCGCGCGACACGGTGCAGCAGATGAAGCTCTATGTCGCGAATTTCACGCCGCGGCTGCTGGCGCTGACGGGGACGCCGGGCGAGATCGCCGCTGCCGCCAAGGGCTATCGCATCTATTTCCAGAAGGTCAAGGGCGAAGGCCCGGACGATTATTCGATGGACCATTCCGCCTTCGTCTATCTCATGGGCCGCGACGGCCGCTACCTCGCGCATTTCGGTCCCGAGGTCGGCGCCGCCGAAATGGCCGCCGCGATCCAGAAGTATCTGTGAGCGGCGGCCTCATCCTCGCGGCTCCGGCATCGGCCAGCGGCAAGACGACGCTCACGCTGGCGCTGCTCCGTCATTTCCGCCGCGCCGGCAAGCGCGTCGCTTGCGCCAAGGCCGGCCCCGACTACATCGATCCCGGCTTTCTCGGCGCGGCCTCGGGCACGCCCTGCATCAACCTCGACGCCTGGGCGATGCGCCGCGAGACCATCGCGGCGCTGGTCGCCTCGCTCGAGCGGCAGTCCGAGCTGGTGCTGTGTGAAGGCGCGATGGGCCTCTTCGACGGCGCCGGCAGCAGCGGCAGCGGCTCGACCGGGGATCTCGCTGCGCTGACCGGCTGGCCCGTGGTGCTGGTGGTCGATGTCGCGGGGCAAGCGGGCTCGGCCGCGGCCTTGCTACGCGGCTTCATCAGCCATCGCCCCGAAGTGCCGGTGGCGGGCGTCATCTTCAACCGCGTCGGCGGGCCGCGCCATGCCGCGACGCTCGAGAACTCGGTGCGCACCGCCCTTCCCGGCCTCGACATCCTCGGCCATGTGCCGCGCCATGCCGATCTCGCCCTGCCCGAGCGGCATCTGGGGCTGGTGCAGGCGGCCGAACATCGCGATCTCGACGGCTTTCTCGACCGCGCCGCGACACTGGTAGGGAACGCCGTCGACCTTGGCCGGCTCGCCGGGCTCGCCCGCCGCAGCCGCCTCGCCGCGCTG
>DASQSR010000132.1:0-8002 GCA_035642295.1 Allostellaceae bacterium
GCCGATGTTGCCTTCCTGGATCAGGTCGAGGAATTGCAGGCCGCGGTTGGTGTATTTCTTGGCGATCGAGATGACGAGGCGCAGATTGGCCTCCACCATCTCCTTCTTGGCGCGCGCCGCTTCGCGCTCGCCGCGCTGCACGGTGGAGACGATGCGGCGGAACTCGGGGGGCGACAGCCCGGCTTCCTCGGAGATGAGGCCGATATCGCCGCGCAGCGCCTTCACCTCGGTGCCATGCTTGTTGACGAGGGCGCCCCAGCCCTTGCCGTGCAGCCGCTTCACCTTCCCCGACCAGTCGGGCGCGAGCTCCTGGCCCATGTGATGGTTGAGGAAGTCCTGGCGCTTGACGCCGCAGCCCTCGGCGAGCCGCAGCAGCCGCCCTTCGGACGCGACGAGGCGGCGGTTCAGCGCGTAGAGCTGCTCGACCAGATGCTCGATGCGCGTGTTGTTGAGGCGCACGCTCTTCATCGCCTCGATCATCTGCGCCTTGAGCTTCTCGTACTTCTTCTCCGCCGGCTTGGCGAGCTCCTCGCCGCCCTGCATGGTGGCGAGACGCTGCTCCTGCAGCTTGTGCAGCTTCTTGTAGAGCTGCGCGATGGTGTCGAGCGTCGCCAGCACGCTCGGCTTCAGCTCCGCCTCCATCGCGGCGAGCGAGATCGACGCTTCCTCGCCCTCCTCGCCCTCTTCGCCCGGCGGCGCGCCTTCGGGGAGCGCCGCGCCCTCGGGCGGCTCCTCGGTCTCGACCATCTCGCCGCCTTCGGCCAGCGCCGCTTCCTCGGCGCCGGGCTCCTCGGCGAAGGCGCTGCCATAGGTCGCGTCGAGGTCGATGATGTCGCGCAGCAGCATCTTCCCTTCGTTGAGGGCATCCCGCCACAGGATGAGCGCGCGCATGGTGAGCGGGCTCTCGCACAGCCCGCCGATCATCATCTCGCGCCCGGCCTCGATGCGCTTGGCGATGGCGATCTCGCCCTCGCGCGACAGCAGCTCGACCGAGCCCATCTCGCGCAGATACATGCGCACCGGATCGTCGGTGCGGCCGATATCCTCGTCGTCCAGATTGCCGGCGGCTTGCGCCTCGCCGTCGCCCTCGCCCGCCGCGGCGTCCTCGCTCTCCTCGCTCTCGACGACGTTGATGCCGAGCTCGGAGAGCATCGCCATCGTGTCCTCGATCTGCTCGGAGGAGACCTGCTCCAGCGGCAGCGCCGCGTTCACTTCGTCATAGGTGACGTAGCCGCGCTCCTTGCCGCGCGCCACCATCTTCTTGATCGACGCCGCAATGGTGTCGAGCAAGGGCGCCTCGGCCGCTTCCTCCCGTGCCTCGGGCGCCTCGGGCGCATTCGCCGACTTACTCGCCATCTCTCAGATCCCGCCCGTCAATGACGTCCTGCCCCGTGCGATAAAAAAAAACGCCGCCGGGCCTGCGGCCCGTGCGCCCTCGTCCGTCGGAAATTCCCCCATAGTGCCGGCCCGCGGCCGCTTTGGCCGTCGCTCAACGGATTCCCCCTCCCGTTGCGCCGTCATCGTCCTGCTTCGTTTCCAGCACCGTCTGCTGCAACCGTCCCCATGTCGCGTCGCTGACCTCGCGGACGAATTCTTCTGCAGCTTCGGCCACCTGCTGTCGCAACTGACGTTGTTGTAGCCGGTCCCGCGTATCGATCCAACCCCTCCGGACCGTTTCCGCATCCGCATCGATCCGCGCGAAGGCGGCGTGCTTCAAGACCTGTTGCGACAACACCCCCTGCACGACCCCGCCATATCCGCTCTGAGTGAGGTGGAGCTTGAGCGTCACAGCGTCAAGATCCGGATTAAGGGCGTGAAGTCTTAAGATTTCGTGGCGCAGCTTGTCAAGCCGGGGGTCCCCGAGATGCAGCGCCGCCAGCTCTTCCGCCGCTTCGTGCAGCAGGAAGGCATGATTGAGCAGCGCCGCCAGCAGCACCTCCTCGCGGCGGCGGCGCAGCAGCGCGGGATCCGCCTGCGGCGCCGGCTCCGGCAGCAGGGCACGCTCGCGACTCGGCGCGGCGACACCGCGCCGGTCCCGCCCGAGACGCGGCGCGACGCGGCGGCGGCCGAGCGCGAACAAGCGCTCGCGGCAGAACCTGCGATAGTGCTCCTGCACGCTCCGATCGGCGATCGCACGAATGCGGGCATCAAGGCGCCGCTCGAGCGCGGCGCGACGCTCAGGCGTGTCGCTCGGCTGCGCCGTCTCCATCTCCCACAACACTTCCGCCAACGGCTTGGCCCGCGCCAGCACGTCGCGGAAGGCCTCGTTGCCGTGATTCAGCACCAGCGTATCGGGGTCCTCGCCGGCGGGCAGCGTGGCGAAGCCGAGGCTGACGCCCGGCTTCAGCAGCGGCAGCGCGCGGTCGAGCGCGCGCAGCTGCGCGCGCAGCCCGGCGGCGTCGCCGTCGAAGCACACCACCGGCTCGGGCGCGAGGCGCCACAGCTCCTCGATCTGCGCCTCGGTCAGCGCCGTGCCCAGCGGCGCCACCGCCGTGGCGAAGCCGGCGCGGTGCAGCGCGATCACGTCCATATAGCCTTCGACCACGATCAGCGACGGCGCGCCCTCGCGCGCGCCGGCCGCCAATCCCGCGCGCGCTTGCGCCCAGCCGTAGAGCGTGCGGCCCTTCTGGAACAGGGGCGTCTCCGGCGAATTGAGGTATTTCGGCTGGCCATCGCCGAGCACGCGGCCGCCGAAGGCGATGATGCGCCCCTGCCGGTCGCCGATCGGGAAGATGATGCGGTGGCGGAAATAGTCGTAGCTGTCGCCTCTGTCGGGCCGGCGCAACAACCCCGCCTCGACGAGCAGCGCTTCGGGGAAGGAGGCGCCGAGCGTCCGTTTCAGCCCGTCGCGCAAATCGGGCGCGTAGCCGAGGCGGAAGCGCCGAACGGTGGCGGGGTCGAGGCCGCGCCGCTCCAGATAGAGCCGTGCCTCGCGGCCGGACGGCGCGGCAAGCGCCGCTTCGAAATAGGCGCAGGCGGCTTCGACCGCGTCCTGCAGCGTCGCCTGCCGCGCTGCCCGCTCGCGCTCCTCCGGGCCCTGACGCGGCACCTCGAGTCCGGCCTGCCGCGCGAGCTGCTCGACCGCTTCGAGAAAGCCGAGATTCGCCGTCTGCATGGTGAAACCGATCACGTCGCCATGCGCGCCGCAGCCAAAGCAGTGATAGAAGCGCTTGTCCTCGACGACGTTGAAGGAGGGGGTTTTCTCCTTGTGGAAGGGACAGAGGCCGACATACTCGCGGCCGCGCTTGATGAGGCGCACGCGCCGGCCGACGACCTCGGCGAGCGACAACCGCTCACGCAACTCGTCGAGAAACCGGGGCGGAAACGCCATCAGCTCGAAGCCCTCGCCGTGAGCCCCATCACAGGGCTCGCCCTTCGGCCGTCAGCCCTGGCGATGCTGAAGGCGGCGCGAGTGTAGCGCAACCGCGCGTCGCCGCCAAAGGAACCGTGCGCGGTCATGACACGGCGGCCGCCGGCGCGGCGGTCGGCGTCGCGGGCGAGACGGGGACGCGCAGCGTGAAGCAGGAGCCGCGACCGAGCTCGCTCTCGGCGACGAGCTCGCCGCCCATCAGCCGGCAGAGCTTGCGGCTGAGCGCGAGGCCGAGGCCAGTGCCGCCGTATTTCTGCGCGATGCCGGAATCGGCCTGGCTGAAATTGCCGAAGAGCTTCGCCAGATTCTCGACGCTGATGCCGATGCCGGTGTCGCGTACCGAGACGGCGAGCCACCCGCCGGCTTCGCTCGGCTCCAGCGCGGCGCCGAGGGTGACGCGCCCCTGCTGGGTGAACTTGGCGGCGTTGCTGAGCAGGTTCAGCAGCACCTGGCGCAATCGCGTCGCATCGGCCATGACGATGCCGAGCTCGCCGCGGCGCTCGACCGCGAGCGTGTTGCCGTTGCGCTGGACGAGCGGCAGGCAGGTGCCGGCGACCTCGTCGAGGAGGGCCGACAGGTCGACGCGCTCGGCGACGAGCTCCATGCGTCCCGCTTCGACCTTGGCGAGGTCGAGCACGTCGTTGACCATGGACAACAGGTGGCGTCCGGCGGTTTGGATGCGCTCGAGATCGGCGATCTCGCCCGGCCTGCCGTCGCGGACGGCGTCCTCGAGCAGCATCTCGCTGTAGCCGATGACCGCGTTGAGCGGCGTGCGCAGCTCATGGCTCATATTGGCGAGGAACTGCGATTTGGCGGCGCTGGCCTGCTCTGCCTGCTCGAAGGCGTGCTGCAGCCGCTCGATGAGCTCGGCATTGGCGACGCGCAGCTCCAGCGAGGTGGCCATGACCCGGCCGAGACGTTGGCCGATCATCAGCCCCAGGACATAGATGAAGAGAGTGAAGACGGCGAGCTCGCGGCCGGCCTCGTCGCCGCGCCACAGCAAGGCGGCGGCGATGGGCAGGCTGACGGCGGTCGTATAGGCGGGATAGGCCCAGGGATAGACCGCATTGGCGGCGCCGGCGATCACGGTGACGCTGCCGATGCCGATCATCATCGCCAGTTCCCAGGGCGGCGCCATCAGCGCGAGATCGGCCACCACCGCGCCCCAGGCACAACCGAGCGCGACACTGCAGCCGGTATAGATGGCGCCCCAGAGCCGCGGCGAGTGCGGCCCCTGCGCCGCGCGGCGATAGCGCCAGAAGAAGAACCAGCGGATGAGGCCCAGGGCGATCAGCGCTGCGGGCCAGCCGAGGAGCAGCGCCGGCGGCGCCACGTGCCGCAACAGGACGAGGATGCAGAGAGCGGCGGCGAGATTGCCGAAGGTCATCAGCCCGCCGGTGGCGTAGAGCGTGCTGATGCGATCGCGCTGCAGGCGCTCGGCGGCCGAAGGCGACCCTCTTTCCCCGCGCGCGTCCATGGTCTTCCGTGCCAACCGGCATCGATGGGATCGGCGGGGCGCCTCATGCACCCGCCCGCCTCGCGACAGTGATAGCTCCGGCGTGGTTAACGCTTCGTCAACGCGCCGGCCTGATCGGCGGCGAAGGCCTCGATCCGCACGCGCGCGACGCCCTCCGCGGTGAAGCCGAGCGCCGCCCCCGCGGCGGCGGAGAGGTCGAGAACGCGCCCCTTGGCGTAAGGGCCGCGATCATTGACGCGCACCCGCACCGTCCGGCCGTTCCCGAGATTGGTGACGCGCAGCACGGTGTCGAAGGGAAGCGTGCGGTGGGCGGCGGTGAAGGCGCGTGGGTCGAAGCGCTCACCGCTGGCGGTGCGCTTTCCCTGATGGCCGGGCCCGTACCAGGAGGCTGTCCCCTCCTCGGCGAAAAACGGCTGTGCCGCCGGCTGCGGCGACGGCGGCCGTGGCGTCGCGCAAGCCGCGACAAGGAGGAGCAGCGCAAGGGCGGGAAAGCGGCGCAGCGAATCGACCCCCGGGAACAGGCCTCGCCGATAAGAACAAGCGAGCCCACGCCTGGTTCAACCAGACCGCGACCGTCGATGCCATCCGCCTCTTTCGGGCGATCAGCCGAGCAGCCGCTTGGCCATCTGGCTCGCCTTGCCGGCGTCGATCTGGCCGGCAAAGCGCTCGCGCAGCGCCGTCATCACCCGGCCCATGTCCTTCATCCCCTGGGCGCCGAGCTCGGCGATCACCGATTTGACCGCGGTTTCGAGCTCGCTGTCGCCGAGCTGCTTGGGCAGGAAGCGCTCGATGATGGCGATCTCGCCTTGCTCCTTGGCGGCGAGCTCGGGACGCTTGCCCTGCTCATAGAGCACGATCGAATCGCGCCGCTGCTTGATCATGCCTTGCAGCATCTGCTGGATCTCGGCATCGCCGATCCCCTCGGCCTTGCCGCGCCCGCGCGCCTCGATGTCCTGCTCCTTGAGCCGGGCGATGATGAGGCGCACGGTCGAGACGGTAAGCTCTTCCCTGGCCTTCATCGCCTCTTTCAGCGCGTCGGTGAATCGCTGCCGCAGCATTGCCTCTCCACTCCCGAGTCGCGAAACGTTACTTGACGAGGCCGCGGATGGCAATTCCCCGCCCTGCGCCAAATCGCGGAATTCCGCAGCTTTCGCGGCCAGCGTGGCGGCTTGACGCGGTTCGTGGCAGAAGCTATCTGAGGCTGGTTGTCCGATCGCGGCCTTGCCGGCGCGGGCGGTTCACCAACAGAGAGTCCGGGGTTTCGCGACCGCATGACCGACGCGCCGATGTCGCACGCCTTCCCGCGCCCGCCCGGCGCCACTGCCGCGCTGGTGCTGGGCGATGGCAGCGTCTTCTGGGGACGCGGGGTGGGCGCTTGCGGCGTTGCCGTCGGCGAGGTCTGCTTCAACACCAGCATGACCGGCTATCAGGAGATCATGACCGATCCCTCCTATGCCGGCCAGATCATCACCTTCACCTTTCCCCATATCGGCAATGTCGGCGCCAATCCCGAGGATATCGAGACACTGACCCCGGCGGCGCGCGGGCTGGTGCTGCGCGCCGACATCACGCATCCCTCCAACTACCGCGCGGCGCAGCATTTCGACGCCTGGCTCAAATCGCACGGCCTTGCCGGCATCGCCGGCGTCGACACCCGGCGGCTGACACGACGCATCCGCGATCTCGGCGCTCCCAACGGCGCGCTCTGCCACGCCGCCGACGGCCGCATCGACATCGCCGCGCTCACGGCGACGGCGCGGCAATGGCCCGGCCTCGAGGGGATGGACCTCGCCAAGGAGGTGACCTGCCGGCAAACCTACAGCTGGGACGAGGCGCGCTGGGTCGCGGGGCGCGGCTATGGCCGCGAGACCGATCCGCGCTTTCACGTCGTCGCCGTCGATTACGGCGCCAAGCGCAACATCCTGCGCATGCTGGCGAGCCATCGCTGCCGCGTCACCGTCGTGCCCGCCACCGCCAGCGCCGAGGACATCCTGCGCCACCGCCCGGACGGCGTCTTCCTGTCGAACGGGCCCGGCGATCCGGCGGCGACGGGCGTCTACGCGGTGCCGGTGATCCGCGCGCTCATCGCCGCAGAGAAGCCGGTGTTCGGCATTTGCCTCGGCCACCAGCTGCTGGCGCTGGCGCTCGGCGGCAAGACGCGCAAGATGGCGATCGGCCATCGTGGCGCCAATCATCCGGTGAAGGACCTCGCCACCGGCAAGGTCGAGATCACCAGCCAGAATCACGGCTTCTGCGTGCTGCCGGAAACCCTGCCGGAAAGCGCCGAGGTGACGCATGTCTCGCTCTTCGACGGCAGCAACGAAGGCCTGAAGCTCCGCGACCGTCCGGTCTTCTCGGTGCAGTACCACCCCGAAGCCAGCCCCGGCCCGCAAGACAGCCACTACCTCTTCGACCGCTTCATTGGCTTGATGGAGCGGTCGCAGCAATGATCGATGATCTTTTCTTAGACTCCCCCTCCCCCCTCGAGGGGGAGGTCGGCAGCGCGCGAGCGCTGCCGGGAGGGGGGTGGCCGGAGGCTCGGTGTCGTGTAACCCTCACCCCATGGCCTCACCTGTCGCACGGCGATTGCGCACTCTCCCGACCGATGCGGAGATCCGCCTCTGGTCGCGCCTGCGACGCAGGCAACTTGAGGGCTTCCGCTTTCGCCGCCAGCATCCGATGGGGCCTTATGTCGTCGATTTCTTCTGTGCTGAAGCGAAGCTCGTCGTCGAGGTCGACGGTGGACAACATTCGGATAGCGAACGAGATGCTATCCGGACCGATTGGCTCGAAAGTCGGGGCTAGCGTGTGGTGCGCTTTTGGAACAATGACGTCCTCGCCAATACTGAAGGCGTATTGGTCGCGATCCTTGAAGCGCTGCGCGGTTAACCCCCCTCCCCAACCCTCCCCCTCAAGGGGGGAGGGGGTATTTCTCTTCCGGCACCCCTCCCATGCCTAAGCGCAGCGATATCAGCAGCATTCTCATCATCGGCGCGGGGCCGATCGTCATCGGGCAGGCGTGCGAGTTCGACTATTCCGGCGCGCAGGCGTGCAAGGCGCTGCGCGAAGAGGGCTATCGCGTCATTCTCGTCAACTCGAATCCGGCGACGATCATGACCGATCCCGATCTCGCCGACGCCACCTACATCGAGCCG
>DASQSR010000133.1:0-4970 GCA_035642295.1 Allostellaceae bacterium
GCCCGCCGCCGAAGGCCGCGGCTACCGCCTCCAGGTCGGGGCCGTGCGCACGGCCGAGGCGGCGAAGCAGGAATGGACGCGCCTGAAGCGGCTTCATGGCGAGGTGCTGGGCAGCCTCGGCTTCAGCACCGAGCGCGTCGATCTCGGCGCACGCGGCGTTTTCTATCGTATCCAGGCCGGGCCGATCGCCAATGCCGCCGCGGCCGAGCGCGACTGCAGTGAGCTGAAGCAGCGCGGCGTGAGTTGCATTCTCGTCAAGCCGTGAGCGAGGCCCCGGGCGCGGTCATCTTCGGCTGCGCCGGCGCGACGCTGAGCGACAGCGAGCGCCGCTTCTTCCGCGACGCCGATCCCGTCGGCTTCATCCTGTTCCAGCGCAACTGCGAGACGCCGGAGCAGGTTCGCGCCTTGGTCGAGGCGCTGCGCGACACCGTCGGGCGCGCCGACGCCCTCGTCCTCATCGACCAGGAAGGGGGCCGCGTCCAGCGGCTGAAGCCGCCGCATTGGCGCCGCTATCCCGCCCCGGCAAAGCTCGCCGCGCTCCCCGGCGAGCGGGCGCTGGAAGCGGTGAGGCTCGGCGCGCGGCTCATCGCCGACGATCTGGCCCGGCTCGGCATCACCGTCGATTGCCTGCCGGTCCTCGACATTCCCGTTTCCGGCGCCGACCCGATCATCGGCGATCGTGCCTATGGCAACGCGCCCGAGGGGGTCGCCCGGCTCGGCCGCGCCGTCTGCGACGGGCTGCTCGCGGGCGGGGTGCTGCCGGTCATCAAGCACATTCCCGGCCACGGCCGCGCGCTGGTCGATTCACACCTCGCCCTGCCGCGGGTCGAGGCGCCGCTGGGCGTTCTGGAAACCACTGATTTTGCTCCCTTTCGAGCGCTCGCCGACATGCCGCTGGCGATGACCGCGCATATCGTCTACACCGCGCTCGATGCCGAGCATCCCGCGACCTTGTCGCGGGAGGTGATCGGCCAGGTAATTCGCGCCGGAATCGGCTTTGACGGTCTGCTGCTCAGTGACGATCTATCGATGCGGGCGCTGGGCGGCAGTTTCGCCGAACGCACGAGAGCGGCGCTCGATGCCGGATGCGATGTGGTGCTGCACTGCAATGGCGACAGGGCTGAAATGACGGCGATCGCAGAGGCGGCGCGCCCGCTCGATGCCCCGGGGCGAGCGCGGCTCGACCGGGCGGCGGCGGCGCGACGCAGCGCGGCCCGGCCGATCGACCGGCCGGCGCTGGAAGCGCGCTTTGCGGCGCTCGTCGAAGGGGCGGCCTGATGCACGGCATGGAGGGCCAACTCGACGCGCTGCTGCAGCAGATCTCGATCTTCGCGCTGCCAGCCATCTTCGCCATCACCTTCCACGAGGCGGCGCATGGCTTCGTAGCCCACCGGCTCGGCGACGACACCGCCTTCCGCATGGGGCGCGTCACCTTCAATCCGCTGCGCCACATCGATCTCTACGGCACTATCCTGATGCCGATCTTCCTGCTGCTGATCTCGCAGGGGCGCTTCGTCTTCGGCTTCGCCAAGCCGGTGCCGGTGAATTTCGGACAGCTCCGCCACCCCCGCCGCGACATGATCTGGGTGGCGCTGGCGGGGCCCGGCATCAACATCCTGCTCGCCATCCTCTCGGCGCTGCTGTTCTATGCCGTGCCCTATGTTCCCGCGATCGGCCGTGAATGGGCCGCCGACAATCTCACCGTCTCGGTCGTGGTCAACGTCATCCTCGCCGTCTTCAACATGATCCCGCTGCCGCCGCTCGATGGCGGCCGCGTCGCTGTCGGGCTGCTGCCCGACGCGCTCGCCTTTCCGCTGGCGCGGCTCGAGCGCTATGGCCTCCTTATCCTCATCGGGCTGCTGATCCTGCTGCCGATGATCGGCGAGCGCCTCGGCGTCAATCTCGACGTCATCCGCTACGTCATCAACTTCGTCGCCCGCTACGTGCTGCACGGCATCGGCTGGCTGACCGGGTCGGGATGAGCGAGACCGAGCCTTTCGAGCTGCCGAACCCGGAGCGCGCCGTCGCGGTCGAGCTGGTCGTCGATCTCGAAGGCTATGAAGGCCCGATCGACATGCTGCTCACGCTGGCGCGCGAGCAGAAGGTCGATCTTACCCGCATCTCGATCCTCCAGCTCGCCAACCAGTATCTCGCCTATATCAGCGCGGCGCGGCGGTTGCGCCTCGAGATCGCCGCCGACTATCTCGTCATGGCGGCGTGGCTCGCCTATCTCAAATCGCGGCTGCTGCTGCCGGAGCCGGAGCCGGCGGACGAGCCTTCAGGCGCCGACCTCGCGGCGGCGCTGACGCATCAGCTGCAACGGCTCGAAGCCATGCAGCAGGCGGGGGTGCGGCTGATGGCGCGGCCGCAGCTCGGGCGCGACGTCTTTGCCCGTGGCGCGCCAGAAGGCCTGCCGCGCGTGCTGAAGCCGGTCTACGAGGCGACTCTCTACGATCTTCTGCGCGCCTATGGCGATCAGCGCCAGCGCAGCGAGCAGTCGGTGCTCCACATCGAGGCGCCCGAGCTCTTTTCCATGGACGATGCGCTGCAGCGGCTCGGCCGCGTCATCGGCCGCGTCCCCGACTGGCGCAGCCTGATGAGCTTCCTGCCGCCGGGCTTGCGCGGCGGCATCGTCGAGCGCTCGGCCGTGGCGGCGACCTTCGCCGCGACCCTCGAGCTGGTGCGCTCCGGCAAGCTTCAGCTGCGCCAGGACAACCTCTTCGGCCCGATCTATATCCGCAGCCTGCCCGAAAGCCCATGAGCGACGACATCATCGATCCGCCCGATGCCGATGCGCAAGCCGATGCCGATGCGCAGCCCAATGCCGACGTGCAAGCCGACGCCGACGCTGAGGCCCATGCCGACCGCCTACGCGTGCTCGAAGCGCTGCTCTTTGCGTCGGCTGCGCCGCTCGATGAAGCGAGCCTTGCCGAGCGCCTGCCGACGGGCAGCGACGTGGCGGCGCTCGTCGCCGAGCTGGCCGAGCATTACGGCGGCCGCGGCGTCAATGTCGTGCGCGTCGCCGGCGGCTGGACGCTGCGCACCGCGCCCGATCTGGGGCCGCGCCTCAAGCTCGAGCAAACGGTGACGCGGAAGCTCTCGCGTGCCGCCATCGAGACGCTGGCCATCATCGCCTATCACCAGCCGGTGACCCGCGGCGAGATCGAGGAGATCCGCGGCGTCGTCGTCAGCGGCGGCACGCTCGACGTGTTGATGGAAGCGGGATGGATCGCACCCAAGGGACGGCGCGAGACGCCCGGGCGGCCGGTGACGTGGGTCACCACCGAGGCGTTCCTGAGTCATTTCGGCCTTGCCGACCGCCGCGATCTGCCCGGCCTCGAAGAGCTGAAGGCCGCCGGGCTGGTCGGACCGCGCCCCGATCTCGTCCTCAGCGAGCAGGCGGCCGAGCCGCCGGGCGGCGCGGCGGAGGAGGGCGCGGACGAGGACGACGCGGACGAGGAGCCGCTCTTCGACGAGGAGAGCCCGGCGGAGGGCTGAGCGCGCCGCTGCGCGGCGCATTCCGCCCCTCGCATTTGCGACGCTCCACCCCATCTGCCATTATCCGGCGCAGCTTGGCGAGCGAAAGGAGCGCCGGCGGCAAAGCACGATGTTCGATCTTGCGTGGTCACATATCCTGTTGCTGGGCGTCGTGGCGCTCCTGGTGATCGGCCCCAAGGATTTGCCGAAGGCGCTCCGGACGGTGGGCTTCTGGGTCGGCAAGGCGCGCAGCATTGCCCGCGAGTTCCAGGGCAGCCTCGATCAGATGATCCGCGAGGCCGAGCTCGAGGAAGTGCGCCGCGAGGTCGAGAAGGCGGCGACGGTCGACGTCGCCCACAGCATCGACAGCACGGTCGATCCCGCCGGCGACCTGAAGGGGAGTTTCGCCGAGCCGCCGGCGATCGAAGCGGAGCACGCGGCGGCGCCGGAAAGTGCCCCTGCGGCGGCGCCAGCGCCAACGCCGAGCGCGGCACCGCCGGCGCCGCACGAGAGCGATGCGGCCAACGCCGGTCGGCATGACACGACGCCATGAGCGGGGAAGACGAGCTCGAGCAAGGAAAGATGCCGCTTCTCGATCATCTGATCGAGCTGCGGCAGCGGCTGCTCTACGCCATCGCCGCCTGGATCGTCGTGTTCGCGCCGTGCGTCTATTTCAGCAGCCAGATCTACGATTTCCTGGCGCAGCCGCTCGCCGCCATCCTGGCGCGCGAATCGAACGGGCATTTCATCTACACCGACCTCACCGAGAAATTCTTCACCAATCTGCGCGTCGCCTTCTGGGTCTCGTTCTTTTTCGCCTTTCCCGCCATCGCCTTCCAGGTCTGGCGCTTCGTCGCGCCCGGCCTCTACAAGCAGGAGCGGCGCGCCTTTCTGCCCTATCTCGTCGCCACGCCCGTGCTGTTCATCGCCGGCGGCGCACTCGCCTATTACGTCATCTTCCCGCTCGCCTTCACCTTCTTCGCGAGCTTTCAGCAGGCCGGCGGCCAGGGCGAGCTGGCGGTCGAGCTCGAGCCCAAGGTGAGCGAGTATCTGACGCTGGTGCTGCGCCTCGTCTTCGCCTTCGGCTGCACGTTCCAGATGCCGGTGCTGCTGACGCTGATGGCGCGGGTCGGGATGGTGACGGCCGCCGGGCTTGCGGCCAAGCGCCGCTACGCCATCGTCGCCATCACCGCGGTCGCGGGGCTGCTGACGCCGCCTGACGTCTTCAGCATGGTGTCGCTGATGGTCCCGCTCTTTCTGCTGTACGAGATCTCGATCCTGTCCTGCCGGATGGTCGAGAAGCAGCGCGCCCGGCGCGCAGCGGAGGAAGCGGCGGAGCTGGCCGGCAAGGCACCGGGAGAGTAGGCACGGCGCGCTTTCCGGCGCCACCCTCGCGATGGACGCGACGGGGCGATCCCTCTATAACAGCCGCCGCCGATGTTCGACCTGAAATGGATTCGCGACAACCCCGAGGCCTATGATCGCGGCCTCGC
>DASQSR010000134.1:0-14981 GCA_035642295.1 Allostellaceae bacterium
CACTCGCCTCCACCGCCATGCCCGGCGTATGCGCCCCGGCGCCGGGATTGAGAATGTTGACGGTGACGCCGGTGCCGGCGAGGCCCTGCGCCCAGATCTCCGTCGCCATCTCCAAGGCCGCTTTCGACGCGCCATAGGGCCCCGACGTCGCGCGGTTCATCGTGTCGAGCTTGGTGGTGACGTTGATGATCCGGCCCCAGCCTTCCTTCGCCAGCAGCGGCGCGGCGCGGCGCGCCATCTGGTCGGCCGCGACGAAGTTGGTGTCCATCACGTTCTGCACGATCTCGTCGGCGAGCTCCCAGAATTTCGGCTTTTCGGCACGGCGATAGAGATCGGGCCAGATATAGGTGAAAGTGAGCCCGGCACTGTTGAGGAGGATGTGAAGCCGGCCGAAGCGGGTGAGCGCCGCGTCGATGACGCGGTCGCAGTCCCCCGGCCGGCGCAGATCGGCGACCAGCGGCAGCAACAGCGCCTCATGCGGCGTTCCCGCGATCTCGCGGCGCATTCGCTCGGCATCGCTCTCGATATGGCCTACCGCCAGCACCGGGTTCCCGGCGCCGGCGAGCGCCAGCGCCATGGCCCGGCCAAGCCCGCTGAGCCCGCCGGTGACGATCGCCACATGCCCGCTCATGTCTCTCCCCCGCGGCTAGTGCTTGATGTCCGAATAGGGGTATTGGAGCGTCCCCGATTTGAGGTCGCGCGGGTAGAGGATCACCTGGTGGCCGGGCTCGGTGAATTGCTCCATGCCGTGGCCTTTGATGTTCTGGTACTGGATGGTGAGGATGCGCGGGGTCGCCCATTCGCCGTCGGGTCCGAACTTGATGTCGCCGACGACGGTCTGGAAGCTGGTCTTGTGGATGTAGTCGGCGATCTTGTCCTGATCGAGGCTGCCGACGGCGGTCACCGCATCCTGCAGCACCTGCATCGTCGCATAGGTGAAGGGCGGCACGTAGTAGCCCAAGGGATCGACGCCCGCCTCGCCGGCCCGCGCCTGATACTTCTTGATGAACTCGTCGGTGCCGGGAAAGTGCATGGTCGGCTCGTGGACGAAGAGCTCGTAGCAGACGATGCCGTTGAGCGCCGGTCCCAGCTGCATCTTGATCGGACCGGCTTGCAATCCCACCATCGGCCCGCCGAAGATCTTCGCCTTGAGCCCCACCTCCTGCGCCGCGCGCAGGATGCCCGAGGTGTCCGCCGGATAGGACGCGACCATGATCACGTCCGGGTTGGTCGCGGCGATGGAATTGACGATCGGCGTGTAGTCGATGGTGTTTGGCGGATATGTCCGATCGTAGACGGTCTTGAGGCCGAAGCGCTTGATCTGATTGCGCGCGCCGTCGAGCGCGGCCTTGGAGAATTCGGCGTCGGCGCCGACGATCGCCACCGTCTTGGGCTTGGGATTCATCGACATCGCCGCCTCGAAGAAGCCGCGCGTCAGCGCATCCTTGCCGTCGGGACCGTAGGGCATCGTCTGGAAGAAGCGCTGATAGTGGAACTTCTCGTTGATCGCCAGCGCCAGCATCACCATGACGACCTTGTTGTGCTCCATGATCGTCGGCATGGCCGGCGTGCTGATGTTGGTGCCCTGCGCGACCACCAGATCCACATGATCGACGTCGAGCAGCTTCTCGTAGATGCTCGGCACCAGCGCCGGATTGCTCTGGTCGTCGTAATAGACGAGCTCGACCTTGCGGCCGAGCAGCCCGCCCGCGTTGTTCACGTCCTCGGCCCAGATCTGCTCGGTGAGCAGCGTCTGCTTGCCGATGGCGGCAAGCGAGCCGGTCAGCTCGGCGGAAAAGTCGACCTTGATCGGATCCGCCGCCCGCGCCGGCAGGAGCCCCGCAGCGAGAAGCGCGGCGGCGGCGAGAATTGACGCCAGCCGCGCCCCCGGCTTTCCTTGCAACAACAACATCAGAGTCTCCCTCCCTGTTGCCGGCGCTTGCCGCAGCCCCGCGGCAGCGCCGGGTTATGGCCGCATCGCCGTCGCGACCGGTCCCGGTTCGCGCAGCTTCGCGGCAAGATTGGCGAATTCACAGAGCAGCGGGCGCGTGTCGCGGGGATCGATGATCTCCTCGACGCCGAAGGCCTCGGCGACGCGAAACGGCGAGCGGACGCGATTGAGGCGCTCCTCGATGAGGCGCCGATGCGCCTCCGGATCGGGCGCCGCCTCGAGCTCGGCGCGATAGGCGGCTTCGATGCCGCCCTCGACCGGCAGCGATCCCCAGTCGCCCGACGGCCAGGCATAGCGGTAATGGAGCCGCGCATGGTTCATGTGAGCGGCGCCGGCGACGCCGAAGGCCTTGCGCACCAGGATCGAGCACCACGGCACCTTGGCCTGGTAGACGGCGGCGAGCGCGCGTGCGCCGTGGCGGATGGTGCCGGCCTTCTCCGCCTCGGGACCGATGACGAAGCCGGGACAGTCGACGAGATGCACCACCGGCAGGTGGAAGGTGTTGGCGAGGTCGACGAAGCGGGCGATCTTCTGCGACGCGGCCGCGGTCCAGCCGCCGCCATAGACGTAGGGGTCGCCCGCCAGCACCGCGACCGGCCAGCCGTCGAGCCGCGCGAGACCGGTGATCGCCGAGCCGCCGAACTTGCGGCCGATCTCGAAGAAGCTGTCGCGGTCGAGCACGGCACGGAGAACGCGGCGCATGTCGTAGACCTTGCGCCGGTCCTGCGGCACCGCCTCGATCAGCCAGGGATCGCGCCGCTCGGCGTCCTCGGCGGCGACGCCGCGCGGCGGCAGATCGAAGACCGAGGCCGGAAGATAAGAGAGAAAGCGCCGGGCGCGCTCGAACGCCTCCGGCTCGCTGGCGACGACATCGTCGATCGCGCCGGCGCGGGCATGAATCTCGCTGCCGCCGAGCTCTTCCTTGGTCAGCGTCTGGCCGAGCCGCGCCACCACCGGCGGCCCGGCAATGAACATCTGCGAGATGCCTTCGACCATCAGCGAATAATGCGCCGTCACCAGCCGCGCCGCGCCGAGCCCGGCGACCGAGCCGAGACCCAGCGCCACCACCGGCACCGTGCCGAGATTAGCCACCACCAGATCCCAAGCGGGGTTGGCCGGCACATAGGTGCGCCCTTCGGTCTCCAGCGTCTTGACCGAGCCGCCGCCGCCGGTGCCGTCGACGAGACGGACGAGCGGCAGGCGCAGCTCCTGGGCCATCTGCTCGCCGATGATCTGCTTGCCGCGGATCGAGGCATCGGCGGCGCCGCCGCGGACGGTGAAATCATCGCCCGCCACCACCACCGGCCTGCCCTCGATCCGGCCGCGACCGACGACGAAGTTCGCCGGCGTGAACCCCTCGAGGGTGCCGTCCTCGCCGTAGCGCGCCTTGCCGGCGATGGCGCCGACCTCGTGGAAGCTGCCGGGATCGAGCAGCCGCTCGACGCGCTCGCGGACGGTGAGCTTGCCGCCGTCATGCTGCCGCTTAACCTTGTCGGTCCCGCCCATCTCGCGGGCGAGGGCCTCGCGGCGACGCAGCTCCTCGATCTCCTGCTCCCAGCCCATCGGCCCCGTTTCCCCCCGGCGGACCGGATGCTAGCCCGGATTTCCGGCACCGTCACGGGCGCCGAGAGGCTGATCCCGGGCGCCCGTTCACGCGATGGTTACCGCCGCGCGCGCCAATGAACGCGGCCATGGGGATGACCGGCAGCTTCTCACCCCTTATAACCCTTGCCCGTCCGCGGTGCGCTGCGTCATGCTGGCGTTCTAGCTGAGGTAGACCTGGGCGCCTCGGACCAACTGAAATCACGAGTGACATCGCCGATGAATATGCTCTTCTCGAAGCGCCGGCTGGCGGGCTCGGCGCTCGCCGCCATGGCCTTGCTGTCGATGGCCGGTTGCGCCCAAGCACCGGCAAGCAGCGATCCCAAGGACGCCGATCTCGACCTGATCCACCAGGTCATGGCCAAGGTCGAGGCGGGCTATGTCGAACCCGTTTCGGAGAACCAGCTCACCAAGGACAGCCTCAAGGGGATGCTGACCGGCCTCGATCCGCATTCCGACTATATGGACGAGTCGGAATATCAGGACATGCTGTCGGACAGCCATGGCGAGTTCACCGGTATCGGCGCCGAACTCACCCGCGAGGACGGGCGCCCGAAGATCCTGTCGCCGATCGCCGATACGCCGGCGGCGCTTGCCGGCATCAAGCCCGGCGACGTCATCCTGCGCATCGACGGCGTATCGACGGATTCGATGTCGCTCCAGGACGCCGTCGAGCGGCTGCGCGGCCCGGAAGGCTCGAAGGTGCGCATGACCATCCTGCGCACCGGGCAGAAGCCGTTCGACATCACGGTGACCCGCGCGGTGATCCGCGTCGCTTCGGTGAAGTCGCAGCTCGAGCCCGGGCGCATCGGCTATATCCGGATCACCAGCTTCATGGAGAAGACGCAAAGCGAGTTCCTCGACGCGCTGAGCCAGCTCAAGCATGACGCCGGCGGGCATCTCGACGGGTTGGTCCTCGACCTGCGCAACGATCCCGGCGGGCTGCTCGACACCTCCGTGCATGTGGCCGGCGACTTCCTCGACGGCGGCACCGTGGTGTCGATCCACGGCCGCTCGCCGGGCGAGGACGAAACCTTCGATGCGCGTCCCGACGGCGACCGGCTGCACGGCGTGCCGGTGGTCGTGCTGATCAACAGCGCCTCGGCCTCGGCGTCGGAGATCGTTGCCGGCGCGCTGCAGGACCGCCACCGCGCGACCATCCTCGGCACGCGCAGCTTCGGCAAGGGCTCGGTGCAGACGATCATCCCGCTCGATGGGAACGGCGCGCTGCGGCTGACGACGGCGCTCTACTACACGCCCTCCGGCCGCTCGATCCAGGGCGAAGGCATCGTTCCCGACCAGGTGGTGCTGCCGCCGAAGGACGAGCAGGTGGTCGACGCGACGATCGTGCACGAGGTGAACCTCCCCGGCGCGCTCAAGAACGCCGGGTCGATCGATGGTGGCGCGCCTCCGGGCAAGCTGACGCCGGCGGAGGCGAAGGAAGAAGCGAGCCAGGACGTTGCCATCGACCCCGCGGTGATCGGCACGCCCAAGGACTACCAGCTCAAGGTGGCGCTGCAGCGGGTCAAGGAGATGGTGGCGCGCGGCGAGCCGGCGGGACGGAGCTAGCCCGAATTTCTCAACACCGGCGCGCTCAGGCGAAGGGCCGCTCGTCCCACCAGGGAAAGAACGCCGGCATGTCCCGGCTCGGGCGCAGGCCGAAGCGCGGCTTGCGCTTTTCCAGGAAGGACGCCACGCCCTCATAGGCGTCGGCCGCGCGGCCCGTCGCCTGAATGCCGCGGGAGTCGACCTTGTGCGCCTCCATCGGATGGTCGGCGCCCAGCATGCGCCACAGCATCTGCCGCGCCAGCGCCACCGAGACCGCCGAGGTGTTGTCGGCGATCTCGCGCGCGAGCCGCCGCGCCGCCGGCAGCAGCTCGGCCGGCGGCAGCACCGCCTTGACGAGGCCGCCCTGGAGCGCCTCCGCGGCGTCGAAGACGCGGCCGGTCAGCACCCAGTCGAGCGCCTGCTGAATGCCGACGAGGCGCGGCAGGAACCAGCTGCTGCAGGCTTCGGGGACGACGCCGCGCCGGGTGAAGACGAAGCCGAAGCGCGCGCCGTCGGCGGCGAGGCGGATGTCCATCGGCAGCTGCATGGTGGCGCCGACGCCGACTGCCGGGCCGTTGACCGCGGCGATCACCGGCTTCAGGCATTCGAAGATGCGCAGGCTCACCGTGCCGCCGCCGTCGCGCCGCTTCTCGTCGGCGGCGATCACGCCGCGCGCGGCGTAGTCGAAGGTCTTGCCGCCGGCGGAAAGATCCGCACCGGCGCAAAACGCGCGGCCGGCGCCGGTGACGATGACGGCGCGGACCTCGTCATCGGCGTCGACGCGGTCGAAGGCGGCGATCAGCTCCTGGCGCATGGTATTGGTGAAGGCGTTGAGCTTCTCCGGTCGGTTCAAGGTGATGGTGGCGATCCCGTCTTCGACGGCGTAGAGGATCTCGCTGAACATGGCGGCGTTCTCCTTGCGGCTCGGCCGAGAATAGCAGGTCGCCGCTAGCTGTCGCGCGGCGCCTGCTCGGCCTGCCAGCGCGCCGCGGTCACGTAGGGCTCGAGGCTGAGGCGGCCGATCATCTGCTCGAGCGCGGTGTCGTTGCGGCCGCATCATCCCCCGCCCTAGCCGAGTTTCATCACGGCAGACAGTCCGGCGCTCGGGTGCGATCGATTTGAATGAAAGCGCCTTCGTTTCCACTCAAATCGTGAATCGCACCCTAACTTAATGATCAGAGCCGGGTTCACTCTGCATGGAATCGTCGAGCGATCCGATGCAGAGCGACCCCGCGCTAGGAAGCCTCGCGCGTGCGGTGGGGTCCGCCCCTGGTCCGCCTTACCGAGGGGCGAGGCCGGAGCCGGCCGTTGGCCGCAGAGCGCTCCGAGGCGGCCGGGAACGCGGCGAGCGCTTGCGCCGGTGCCGAGCCCTTCGCCGGCGTTTCGACCGACCACTTCATCCGAAGGCCGCCGGGAGTCCGCACCCAGCCGAGCCGCAGAGTCTTCTTCATGGCACACCACCTTTCGCCGCCCGCGGCGGCCCGGCGCAGTGGAACCGGGGCCCTAAGCCATCAGGGCGTCGCGCTCCACCCGCGCCGAGCGACCGCGGGATTTCGGGGTTTCGAGAGCGCCAGGGCCAACCCAACGGCCGAGGCGCCCGGTCTCTTACCGTCGCTGTTCATCTCCTCTCCTCAAGGTTTGCCCCGGCGCACGCGAGCGAGCGAGCGCCGGCGGCCCAAAGGCCGCGCAGCGCAACCACAGCGCCCGGGCGATGCCGGGAATGCCGGCAGCTAATCGGGGCGCGGCGCCCTGTCGCTCGCCGTGCGGCGACCGAACCGGCGCGGCGCGCCGACGAGCAGGTTGCGCGCCATGCCGCGGCACGAGCGCCAGGCGCGGACCACCCAGACACCGGTGTCGATAGGAGTGTCTTTCCGAAGCGGCCGGCTCAGCGCGTCGAGCTGGGCCCGGCAGAGCTCGGCCCGAACCAGGGCCAAAGCGAGGCTATCCCTCATGGTTCACCTTCCTTCGCCTGCCGCGGCGGCAGGTGAACCGGACCGGGTTAGCCGATGACGACCACCCTTCCGGCCCGCTGCCCGCGGCAGGAGCACTGGTTTGCACACGCCTCCGCCATGGCCGAGCGATCGGCGCTGACGGCGGCCTTTCTAGGGTGACTATCCATCTCGCTCTCTAGCGTTGATCATCGGCGCCGAGCCCGGAAGCCCGACGGACGAGCGCAAATATGTGCCGGCTTTGTCGCCTGTCAACCGCAATCCGCCGCGCGGCGCAAAAAATCGTCAGCGCGCGGCAGGGCCGCCGGCGCCGCTGTCCTGAGCGGCGACGTCGTGGCGATTCCACCAGCCGCCACCCAGCGCCTGGAACAAGGCGGCGGTGTCGGCAAAGCGACTGGCTTGCGCCTGCACCAGGCTGATCCGCGCCTGCTGATAGGCCTGTTCGGCATTGAGCAGCGTCAGATAGCTGATGGCGCCGAGCTGAAGCTGGCGGCGGGCGATGTCGAGGCTCTCGGCGGCGGCACGCTCGGCAACGACCGAGGCCTGGAGCGCGTCCGCATCGAGCGCGAGCGCGTGCAGGCTGTCGGCGACGTTCTGGAAGGCGGTGATCGCGGTGCTGCGATACTGCGCTTCGGCCTGATCGAAGGCGGCGCGGGCGGCGCGCTCGCGGTGGAGCAGCGTCCCGCCCTGGAAGATCGGCTGCGTCACGTTCGCCCCGACGTCCCAAAGCCCGGTGCCGGGCGTGAACAGCTGGCTCAAGGTGGTGGCGCTGGTGCCGGCATCGGCGGTGAGCGTGATGTTGGGCAGACGATTGGCGATGGCGACGCCGATCGCCGCGCTTGCCGCGTGCAGATTGGCCTCGGCGGCGCGCAGATCCGGGCGCTGCTCCACCAGCTTGGCCGGCAGGCTCACCGGAACCTCTTGCGGCAGGCTGAGGCCGGCGAGGTCGAAATGCTGCTCGACCGCCTCGCTGGGAAAGCGACCGGCCAGCGCGGTCAGCAGGTCCCGCTCGATCGCCAATTGCTTCTGCAGCGGCGAGAGCCCCGCCTGGGCCTGGGCCAAGGCCGCGCGCTGCGCCACCACATCGGCCTCGGCGATCTGACCGAGCGCGCTCTGGCGTTGCAGTAGCGACAGCAGTTGGGCCTCGATGCCGATGATCTCGTTGGTGGCCTCGATCTGAGCCCGGAGCGATGCTTCCTGGACCGCCGCCGCGACGATGTTCGAGGTCAGCGTCAGATATGTGGCTTCGAGCGCGAAGCGCTGCGCCTGCGCTTCAGCCTCGAGCCCTTCGACGGTGCGCCGGTTGAGGCCGAAGACGTCCGGCGCATAAGAGACGCTGAGCTGGGCGGTGTAGAGCGTGAGATAAGGATTGCCGCTGGCCGAAGCCGGCGACACGCTGCCGGTCGCGGTCTTCTGCCGGCTTGGCGATGCCGACGCCGAGAGCGAGGGAAAGAAGGCGCCCTCCTGCGCCAGCACGTTCTCGTGCGCGACGCGCAGTGCCGCCTGCGCCGCGGCGAGATCGGGATTGGCCTTGAGCGCCGCATCGATGAGGGTGTTCAGCGCCTCGGAGTGCAACAGCGTCCACCATTGGCCCGGGATGTCGCGCCCCTCGACGAAATGCTGCGCCTCGCCGCCGGCGATGTCGGCGGAGGCCGTCTTGGCGGGGAGCGGCCCCGGCGCGTAGCCGGCGCTCGGAGGCCTGGGCTTCTCGAAATCGGGGCCGACGGCGCAGCCGGCGAGCAGCAGTGCGACGGCGAGGGCGCGGAGCGCGGCAGGTGCCATGGCTATTCCGCCGGCTCCGGCTGCATCGCCGGCGCCGCGGCGGTGCGGGCGCGCCGCGAGAAGCGTTCGATCAGCACCGGCAGCACCACCAGGATGAGCAGCGGCGCGAGCAGAATGCCGCCGACCACGACCAGCGCCAGCGGCTTCTGCACCTGCGAGCCGATGCCGGTGGAGAGGGCGGCCGGCAACAGGCCGACGCAGGCGGCGATGCAGGTCATCACCACCGGACGCATCTGCACTTCGCAGGTGCGCAGCAGCGCCGTGGTGCGCTCCACCCCCTGATCGATGAGGCCGTTGAAGTAGGAGAGCACGATGATGCCGTCCATCGCCGCGATGCCGAACAGCGCGACGAAGCCGATGGCGGCGGAGACGCTGAACGGCGTGCCGGTCAGGTAGAGGGCGAAGACGCCGCCGATCAGCGCCATCGGCATGACGCTCGCCGCCAGCAGCATGTCGGTGAGCGACGAGAAGTTGAAATAGAGCAGCATGCAGATGAGGGCGAGGCTGAGCGGTACGACGACGACGAGGCGATCGATCGCCTCTTGCAGCTCGCCGAACTCGCCGACCCATTCGAGGCGGTAGCCACCGGGCAGGTGGAGCTCGCGCGCGATCTTCTGCTGCGCCTCGAGCACCGCGCCGCCGAGATCGCGGCCGCGCACGCTGAACTTGATCGGGATGTAGCGCTCCTGGTTCTCGCGATAGATGAAGGAGGCGCCCGAAACCAGATCGACCTTCGCCACCTCGCTGAGCGGAATCTGCACGATGCCGTTGCCGCTCGGATTCTGCGCGCCGATGGTGATGCGGCGGATGGCGTCGAGGCTCTGGCGGTAGCGCGGCGCCAGGCGGACGATGATGGGAAAATTGCGGTCGCTGCCGTCCTCGTAGAGATTGCCCGCCGCCTGGCCGCCGATCGCCGCCTGGATCGTGGCGTTGATGTCGCCCGGCGCCAGGCCGTAGCGCGCGGCGCGGGCGCGATCGATGTCGATCCTGACTGTCGGCTGTCCCAGCGAATCGAACACCGCAAGGTCGGTGATGCCCGGCACCGTCGCCATGATGTCCTTGATCTTGTCTGCGGTCTTCTCCAGCGTCGCGAGGTCGTTGCCGAACAGCTTCACCGAGTTCTCGCCTTTGACGCCCGAGGCCGCCTCCTCGACATTGTCCTCGATGTTCTGCGAGAAATTGAAATCGACGCCGGGAAAGGCGGCGGTGAGCGCGGCATTGACCTGCTGCGTCAGGACGTCCTTGTCGACTCCCGGCGGCCAGCTGTCGAGCGGCTTCAGCGGCACGTAGAACTCGGCATTGAAGAAACCGGTAGCGTCGGTGCCGTCGTCCGGCCGGCCGTGCTGCGAGACGACGGTCACCACCTCCGGGAAGCCTTTGATGATGTGCCGCATGCGGTTGACGTAGCCGTTGCCCTCCTCGAGCGAGATCGACGGCGGCAGGGTCGCCCGGATCCAGAAATTGCCTTCTTCCAGCTTGGGCAGGAATTCGAGGCCGAGCGCGCGCACGGTCATGAGCGCGACGGCGAGCAGCAGCGCCGCGCCGCCCAGCGACAGGATCCGGTTGGCAAGAGCGAACTCGACCACCGGCCGGTAGAGGCGGCGCAACACGCGGACAACCGCCGTCTCGGTCTCGCGCAGCTGATCCCTGAGCAGCAGCGCGCTCAGCGCCGGCGTTACGGTGAAGGTGGCGATGAGCCCGCCGGCGATGGCGTAGGCATAGGTGCGTGCCATCGGCCCGAAGATGTGGCCTTCGACCCCCGAGAGCGTGAACAGCGGCACGAAGCCGGCGATGATGATGGCGGCGGAGAAGAAGATGGCACGGTCGACCTCCTGGGCCGCGACCAGGATGAAGGCGGGCTTGCCGGTCAATCCGGCGGCGCCGGCCGCGGCGAGCCGACGGCTGCGCTCGGCGCGCGCGGCGGCCCGCCGCGCAAGATGCCGGCAGATGTTCTCGACCATGATCACGGTGGCATCGACGACGAGGCCGAAATCGATGGCGCCGACCGACAGCAGGTTCGCCGACTCGCCGCGCAGCACCAGAATGGTCGTGGCGAAGAACAGCGCGAAGGGAATGGTGGCGGCGACGATGACGGCGCTGCGCAGATCGCCGACGAACGCCCACTGCACCAGGAAGATGAGGACGATGCCGAGCAGCATGTTGTGCAGCACCGTGTGGGTGGTGACGTCGATCAGCTCGGTGCGGTCGTAGATTTTCTGGATGTGGACGCCGGGCGGCAGTATGTCCGAATGGTTGATCTTCTCGACCTCGGCTTCGACGCCGCGCAGCGTCGGCAGGCTCTCTGCGCCGCGCCGCATGAGAACGATGCCCTGGACGATGTCGTCGTCATTGTCCTGTCCGGCGATGCCGAGCCGCGGCTCGTGGCCGACGGTGACCGTGGCAATGTCGCGCAGCAGCACCGGCGAGCCGTTGTTCGCGCTCAACATCGTGTTGCGGATGTCGTCCATCGAATGGATGAGCCCGACGCCGCGCACGATCGCCGCCTGCGGCCCGAAATTGACGGTCTGGCCGCCGACGTTGATGTTGCTGTTGTTGAGCGCCTGCAGCACCTGCTGCAGCGTGAGGCCATAATCGACGAGCTTGTCGAGATCGACGGTGACGTCGTAGGCCTTGGTCTTGCCGCCCCAGCCGGTGACGTCGACGACGCCCGGCAGCGCCTTGAACCGGCGCTCCAGAATCCAGTCCTGGATCGTCTTGAGGTCGGTGACCGAATAGCCCGGCGGCCCGACGACGCGGTAGCGGTAGATCTCGCCGATCGGGCTCTCGGGCGAGATCTGCGGCTGCGCACCGTTGGGAAGCGCCGAGAGCTGGGAGAGCCGGTTGATCACCCACTGCTCCGCCTGGTCATAGGTGAAGTCGTAGGTGAACTGGATCTTCACGTCGGAGAGGCCGAAGAGGGAGATGGTGCGGACCGCGGTCACGTGCGGAATGCCCGCCATCTGGATCTCGATGGGAATGGTGATGTAGCGCTCGATCTCCTCGGCGGACTGGCCGGTGCTCTGCGTCACGACTTCGACCAGCGGCGGCACCGGATCGGGATAGGCCTCGATGTTGAGCTTCAGGAAGCTGACGACCCCGGCGGCGAAGAGAAAGAGCAGCAGGACCAGCATGAGGCCCCGATGCCGCAGCGCAAAGGCGACGATGCCGCTCATGCCGCCCCTTCGCCCTCAGTCGCCCTCGGCGGCGCGGTCGATGAACAGCGTGCCGCTGGTCACCACCCGCTCGCCGGGGGCGAGCCCCGCCAGCACTTCGACCATCCCGTCGCGGCTCATCCGGCCGGTGCGGATCTGCCGCAAGGACAGGGACTTGTCGCCATGCGCGACCCACACATGCGCGGTCTCGCCCTCATAGATCACGGCCGCCTGCGGCACGGCCGGCGCCGTCACCGTATCGCCGGTGACGATGCTGAAGCTCGCGAACATCTCGGGCTTCAGCGCGCCGTCGGGGTTCTCGACCTCGGCGCGCACCGGCAGGCGATGCGTGTTGGGGTCGACCGAGGGCGCCACATAGGTCAGCCTCGCCCTGAAGACGCGGCCGGGATAGGCCAGCACGTGAACCTCGACCGGCGCGCCCCGATGCATCAGCGGCACGTCCGTCTCGCGCACATTGGCGACGAGCCAGACCACCGAAAGATCGCCGATCGAGAAGACCGGGGTCGAGGCGCCCGCCGCCGTCGAATTTATGTACTGGCCAAGCCCCACCTGGCGCTGGATCACCGTGCCGCCGATCGGCGCGGTGACGATCGCCTCCGGGTCCATCCGCTTCGCGGTTTCGAGCTCGTCGATCTCGCGGTCGCTTTTGCCGAGAATGCGCAGCCGGTTGCGCACGGCAGCGAGCGCGATCTCGGCCGAGCGCAGCGTATTGCGGGCGCTTTCGAGATCGGCCTGCGACTGCTGCCAGTCCTTGAGCGCGCCGGCCTTGGCGGCGTAGAGCTCCTTCTGGCGCTTCTCGTTGATGGTCGCGAGCTTCAGCTGCGAGCGCGCGGTGTTGAGCGCGGCGACGGCGCTGATCAGGTCGTTCTGGCCCTGCACGAACTCGGAGGCCTCCATCGCCATGAGCGGCGCCCCCTTCTCGACGCGGTCGCCGGCTCTCGCGAAGAGACGGGTGACGCGGCCCGAGTAAGGCGAGAAGACCGGTGTGGTGCGGTCATCGTCGATGGCGATCTTGCCGTCGGTGACCCGCTCCGGGCGGAAGGCGAGCGCCTCGACGGGAGCGAATTTCAGGCTCGCCCACTGCGAGTCGGTCGGACGGAAGCTCCCCGGCGCCGGCGCCGGCTGTGTCGCCGCCGGCGCTTCGCGCGCGCCCAAGCCGTCGCGCAGCAGCGGCAGGAGGATGACGGCTGCCGCGGCGCCGCCGGCGAGCACGACGAGAATCGCGATCTGCGCCCGGCGCGAGAGAGCGCGCGAGGCACGGCCGAGCAGCGAAGACTCTCTACCCTCCACGGATCGCCAACCCCTGATTTTAACGGCAACGCGGCACGCTCCGACCCCATCAGGGGCCAGAAAGGCGCACCCTCTATACCGCAGGCAGCTTACGCCGGGCTGACACGGGGCATGCCCCTGGGGATACGGCTCTCATCCCGCCCCGTAAATGCTACAATTTCGCGATGTTTCGGCTGCCCGGGGCGCTGGGAATGCGGCTTCTGATCGTCGAGGACAATGCCGAGCTCGCGGGGCTGCTCGCCAAAGGGCTGGACGCGGCTGGCCTCGCTGCCGACCGGGTGGCGACGGCGCAGGAGGCGCGCGACGCCCTGGCGACGACGCGCTATGCCGCGATCGTCCTCGATCTCGGCCTTCCCGACGAGGACGGCCTGGTGCTGCTGCGCGAGCTGCGCGCCCGGACGGACGCGACCCCGGTGCTGGTGCTGACCGCGCGGGGCGGCGTTCGCGACCGCGTCACCGGGCTGCGCAGCGGCGCCGACGACTATCTGGTCAAGCCCTTCGCCCTCGAGGAGCTGGTGGCGCGGCTGCAGGCGCTGCTGCGCCGTCCGGGCGAGCTGCTCGGCCGCTCGCTGCGCGTCGGCAATGTCGTCTTCGATACCGAGGCACGGCAGGTGATCGTGGCCGACACGCCGCAATCATTCTCGCTCCGCGAGGTGGCCGTGCTCGAAATCCTGATGCGGCGGGCCGGGCGCGTAGTGTCGAAAAAGCTGGTCGAAGACCATCTTTTCGGCCTTTCCGGCGAGGTCGGGTCCAACGCCGTCGAGGTCTATGTCCACCGCCTCCGCAAGCAGCTCGCCGATACCGGCGCCAAGGCGCAGATTCACACCATTCGGGGCGTCGGCTATCTCATCGCCGAGGACAAGGCGTCGTGATTCGCTTCACCTCGATTCTCTCGCGCATCCTCTCGCTGCACATCATCGCCGTCGGCGTCACCTCGATCCTGATGCCGCTGGCGCTCTATTGGCTGCTGAGCTCGACCGCCGACGATCTCCATGATCGCGCGCTGCGCGAATTCGCCGGCACGATCGCCCAATATCTGGTGCGGACGCCGGACGGAACCTGGCGGCTCAACCTGCCCGCCGGGCTGCGCGAACTCTATTCCGAAAGCTATGGCCGCTACGGCTATGCCGTGCTCGACGGCGAGGGGCGCGTGCTGTTCTCCTCGCTCGACGACAATGCCGCGATCTTTCCGAGCGACCGCCGCACCGCGCCCGAAGAGTTCCTGGAGGCGAAGCGCGCCGGCGCCGTCATCTACGGCGCCAGCATCGCCGAGCGGATCGACGGCAAGACGCTGTGGATCCAGGTTGCGCAGGATCTCGCCCATCGCGACGTTCTCATCGACGACATCGTCGCCGATTTCTTTCCGCGCGTCGGCTGGATCACCGTCCCGATCCTGCTGGCGCTGCTGATGACCGACATTTTCATTTTCCGCCGGGCGCTGCGGCCGGTGCTGCAGGCGTCGCAAACCGCGCAGACCATCGGCCCGGCGCGCACCGAGGTGCGTCTGCCGACGCAGGACCTGCCGCGCGAGATCCTGCCGCTGGTCAACGCGGTGAACCAGGCGCTCGATCGCCTCGATCAGGGATTCCGCGTCCAGCGCGACTTCACCGCCGACGCGGCCCATGAGCTGCGCACGCCGCTCGCCATCCTGCGCGCCCGCATCGACACGCTGGAGAACCAGGCGAT
>DASQSR010000135.1:0-5392 GCA_035642295.1 Allostellaceae bacterium
ATCGAACCTTCTCCCGGGAGTGGGACACCATCCCAAGGGGCTGACTTACGCTGCCGGGCGGCAATTGACAAGGGGCGGCGCCGGGCCAAAGTGACGACAGAAGACCCGGTCGCGGGAGGCGGGAAATGGCGCCGCGGTTCAGCAGCTTTGCCGAGTTCTGGCCCTATTACCTCAGCGAGCACCGCCGCAAGGGGACGCGGGCCCTCCATTACCTCGGCACCTCGCTGGGCGTCCTCCTCCTCCTCGGCGCGCTGGCCGGCAGCGACTGGCGTCTCCTTGTCGCCGCGCCCATCGCCGGTTACGGCTTCGCCTGGCTCGCCCATGCCGCGATCGAGCACAACCGGCCGGCGACCTTCACCTATCCGCTCTGGTCGCTGCGGGGCGATTTCGTCATGCTCTATTACTGGGCGACCGGCCGGCTCGGCGGCGAGCTCGAGCGGGCGAAGCTCGCCTGAGGGCGGCTCAGACCCGCACCGGCTCGCGCGCGCCGGTGGTGCCCGCCTCGCGCTCCAGATCCTCGAGGCCGCGGCGGGCGGGCTCGACGCCCCAGAGCGCGACGACGGCGATCTGGATCACCAAGAACCCGATCATCAGGCCGAGCACGCCGGGAACGCCGTAACCGCGCAGCAGGGCGACGACGAGGAAGGGCGTCACCACGGTGAAGCCGCGGCCGAAGAAATTGCAGAGCCCGTTGGCGCGCAGCCGCACCCCGGTGGGGAAGAGCTCCGCCGTATAAACGCCGTAGAGGATCGCGGTCAGCACATAGATGCCGATCATCAGCAGGAAGCCGGTGCCGAGCACCAGCGCGGGTGCGGCGACGAAGGGATAGATCGCGCCGAAGACGATCGTCCAGAGCGAGGCGCCGATGATCATCGGCCGGCGGCCGATGCGATCCGCGCCGAAGGCGCCGAGGGCGCAGCCGATGAGCGAGCCGCTGTCGATGAAGAAGGTGTACCAGAAGGATTTGGCGACGCCGAGCCCCTGCTGGAGGAAGAAGGTCGGGATCCAGTTGACGAAGCCGAAGATCAGCGTGTTGATGGTGATGAGGGTGACGCAGCCGACGACGAGGCGCGGCAGCAGCGCCGGCGTCACCAGATCGCGCCAGCCGAGCGGCCGCACGACCACCGCCGGCGCCGGCGGCGGCAAGGGCTTCCCGGCGGCGACTTCGCTCTCGATCGCCCGCAGCAGCGCATCGGCCTCGGCGACGCGGCCGTTGGCCTCGAGCCAGCGCGGCGATTCCGGCAGCTTCTTGCGCAGATACCAGACGACGAGCGCGCCGATGCCGGCGATGACGAAGAGCGGCCGCCAGCCTTGCGTCGGAATGACGAGGCTCGCCAGCAGCGCCGTCGCCGGCAGGCCGGCGACGACGACAAAGGCCATGAACGCCATCCACTTGCCGCGCCGCGACGGCGGCACGAACTCGGTCATGGTGCCGTAGCCGACGACGATTTCGGCGCCGAGCCCGAGCCCCATGACGAAGCGCAAAGCGTCGAGCATGGTGCTGTCGACGGCGGCGGCGGCGGCGAGCGAGGCGAGGCCGAAGATCATCAGGTTGAACTGATAGGTGAAGCGCCGGCCGTAGCGGTCGCCGAGCACGCCGGCGAGCACCGCGCCGAGGGTCATGCCGACGAAGGTGAGCGAGACGAACCAGCGCGCCGTGTCGAGCGTCGCGAAATGGCTTTGCACCGTGGCGCCCACCACCGGCGCCTGGATGTAGAGATCGTAGCCGTCGAAGAACATGCCGGCGGCGATCAGGAAGAAGATGCGGTAGTGGAACGGGGCGATCGGCAACCGGTCGAGCCGGGCCCCGGCGGTCACGCTGCTGTCCATACTGGTGTCCCTCCCCCGCTGCCGTTCGGCGGCCGACGCCGCCCTTGTTGGCGGGCAGTATGCCGGGGCGAGGCGGCGGCGCCGAGCGAAATTTGCCGCCGGGCACGGCGCTGTGTATGTCCAAGCCAAGCAAAAGCCGGGAGGAACGATGCCAGCCGACCCCCTCGACCCCGAAAGCCTCGCGCCGCTGTTTCGGCCGCGCTCGGTGGCGGTGATCGGCGCCTCGGCCGACGCCACCAAGATCGGCACCATTCCGCTGCTGCACATGAAGGCGAGCGGCTTTGAGGGGCGGCTCCATCCGGTCAATCCGCGCGCCGCCACGGTGCAGGAGCTGCCGGCCTTTCCCAATATCGGGGCGGTGCCCGGACCGGTCGACCTTGCCATCATCGCCGTGCCGGAGGCGCATGTTCTACCGGCGATGCGCGACTGCGCCGCCAAGGGAGTGCGCGCCATCGTGCTGTTCACCTCGGGCTTTGCCGAGGTGAGCGAGGCCGGCAGGCGGGCGCAGGAGGAGATCGTCGCGGTAGCGCGGGCGGGGCGGATGCGGCTTCTCGGCCCCAATTGCATGGGCCTGGTTAATTTCACCGAGCGGGTGGTGGCGACGTTCCATCCCGCCTTCGGCCCCGGCCTCGCGCCCAAGGGACGCATCGGCCTCATCACCCAGAGCGGCGCCTTCGGCGGGCTTGCCTATCAAGTGGCGCAGGACCGGGCGCTCGCCTACAGCCTCATCCTCACCACCGGCAATGAAGGCGATGTCGATGTCGCCGACGGCATCGCCTATCTCGCCGACGACCCCGAAACCGCCGTCATCATGCTCTATATCGAAGGCTGCCGCGACGGGCGGAAGCTGGCGGCGGCGCTGGCGCGGGCCCGCGCGCGGCGCAAGCCCGTGGTCGCCCTCAAGGTCGGGCGCACCGAGGCCGGCATCGCCGCCGTCGCCTCGCATACCGCGGCGCTTGCCGGCGCCGACGAGATCTTCGATGCGATGTTCCGCCAGCAGGGCGTCTATCGCTGCACCACGATGGAGGAGTTCTTCGACATCGGCTATGCCGCGGCGCAAGCGCCGGCGCCGCCCGCCGGGGGCCGCGTCGGCATCATCACCGTCTCGGGCGGGGTCGGCGTGCTGATGGCGGATGCGGCGGCGGCGCACGGGCTCGACGTGGCGCCGGCGCCGCAAGCGCTGCAGGACGGGATCCGCGCCATGGTGCCCTTCGCGGCGACGCGCAACCCGATCGACGTCACCGGCCAGGTGGTGAGCGATTTCGGCCTGCTCGAGCGCGCGGTCGAGATGACGCTGAGCGCCGGGACCTATGACGCCGTCGCCTGCTTTGCCGGCTCGGTCGGCCGCTCGCCGGTCAACGGGCCGCGCTTCATGGAGGCGTTTCCGCGGCTGCGCCGGCAGCATCCCGAGGCGCTGCTGGCGGTCGCCTGCTATCACACGCCGCAATTCCGCGCCGCGCTCGACGGCGGCGGCTGCCTTCTCTTCGACGAGCCGACGCATGCGCTGCGGGCGCTGTCGGCGCTGGTGCGGTTCCGCCGCGGCTTCGATGCCGCGCCCGGGCCGGCAGAGCCCCTCCCCGCGCCCGAGCCTTTGCCGAAGGCGCCGCTGGACGAGGCGGCGGCGCTCGGCGTTCTCGCCCGCGCCGGGATTCCGGCGGTGCCGCATCGCCTGGCGCGGAGCGCCACCGAAGCGGCGGAAGCGGCGGAAGCGCTGGGCCTGCCGGCGGCGCTCAAGATCGTCTCGCCGGACATCACCCACAAGACCGAGCTCGGCGGCGTCGCGCTCGACCTCGCCAGCGTCGAGGCGGTGAGGCGCGCCTTCGACGAGGTCACGGCGCGGGTCGCGCGCGCGGCGCCCGAGGCGCGGCTCAGTGGCTGCCTCGTCGCGCCGATGGTGAGAGGCGGCGTCGAGACCATTCTCGGCGCGCATTGGGATCCGGTGTTCGGCCCGGTGGTGATGCTGGGGCTCGGGGGCGTCTTCGTCGAAGCGCTGAAGGACGTGACCTTCCGCCTCGCGCCCTTCGACGAGGACGAGGCGCGGCGCATGATCGAGGAGCTGCGCGCCCTGCCGGTGCTGAAAGGCATGCGCGGCCGCCCGCCGGCCGATCTCGCGGCGCTGGCGCGCGCGCTGGCGCGGCTTTCGCGCTTTGCCGCGGCGCAAGGCGAGCGGCTCCGCAGCCTCGACATCAACCCGTTCCTGGTGCTGGCCGAGGGGGAAGGCGCGCTCGCGCTCGACGCCGTCGTCCTGCCCGATTGATTGTTTTTTGAAAGGAAGCCGACATGGCCGATGCCGAAAGCCCGATGACGCCGTTCCATGCGATGGCGGGGAAGAGCCCGGAAGAAGCGAAGTTCTTCTGGACCGGCGGCCCAGTCGAGGTGGCGCCGCGCACCTGGTTCCAGTCCTGGCTCTCCGGCGTTACCGCGTTCGAAACCGATGACGGGCTGGTGCTGGTCGATTCCGGGCTGCGCCAGCTCGGCCATAAGCTCGCCGGCATGCTGCGCCAGCGCACCGCGGCGCCGGTGCACAGCGTCATCTTTACCCAGGGCCATATCGACCATGCTTTCGGGCTCAAGGATTTCCTGGTGCCCGGACAGAGGCGGCCGCGCATCATCGCGCACCGCGCCATGCCCGAGCGCTTCCGCCGCTATGAGCTGACACAGCGCTTCAACGCCGCGATCAACGCGCGGCAGTTCGGCGGCAGCGTCACCCGCGCCGAGACCACCGGCGAGTTCGACAATTTCCGCGCGCCGGAGCTGGCGCCGGACACACTTTACGAGGACCGCATGGTGCTGAGCGTCGGCGGGCTCGAGCTCGAAATCCATCACTGCCGCGGCGAGACCGACGACCATACCTGGGTCTGGTGTCCCGAGCGTCGCGTGCTGTGCCCCGGCGACCTCTTCATCTGGGGCGTCCCCAATGCCGGCAATCCGCAGAAGGTGCAGCGCTATCCGCGCGACTGGGCGGCGGGGCTGCGGCGCATGGCGGCGCTCGAGGCGAAGAGCCTCTGCCCCGGCCATGGCGGCCCGGTGGTGAACGACGCGCCGCTGATCCACCGCATGCTGCTGGAGACGGCAGACTATCTCGACAGCCTCGTCACGCAGACGATCGCCGCGATGAACGCGATGGCGCCGCCCCATGTCGACATCGTCCATCGCGTCACCCCGCCGAAGACCAGCTCGCCCTGGCTGCAGCCGGTCTATGACGAGGCGGAGTTCATCGTGCGCAACATCATCCGCTATTACGGCGGCTGGTGGAGCGGCCGGCCGAGCGAGCTGAAGCCGGCGACGCGCGCGGCGCTGGCGCGCGAGATCGCGGGGTTCGCCGGCGGCGCCGCGCCGCTGCTGAAGCGCGCCGAGGCGATCGCCGGCGCCGGCGATCTGCGCCTGGCCTGCCATCTCGCCGATTACGCGCTCGAGGCGGCGCCGGAGGACCCGGAGGTTCGCCACGGCGTCGCCGCGCTCTACGAGCGCCGCGCCGAGCGCGAGACGAGCCTCATGGCGCGCAACATCTTCCGCTCGGCCGCCGCCTATGCGCGCGAAGGCCGCGCTTTCGCGTAAGGCG
>DASQSR010000136.1:0-4600 GCA_035642295.1 Allostellaceae bacterium
AGGTCCAACCTGCGTCCTTCGACAGGCTCAGGATGAGGTAAATTCTTGGTGGCACAAAGAAACTTCCTCATCCTGAGCGCGAGCGAAGCGGACAACCCGTTCGCTCGCTCTGCGAGCGAACCCTCCGGGGCCGACCGCAAAACGGTCGGCCGGGTTGTCCGAAGGACGCACTTCGCTCATCCAACCACACGCTCTTTCGCGGTGACGGCGGGAGCCGGCTTCCCCTGCGGTTGATCGCCCCCTAGGGTCGGGGCAATGCGGGTTTCGACGGTCATTGCCTGGCTGCTGGGAGGGGGGCTGCTGGCGGCGCTGGTGGCGCTCAACCATCCCTGGCGCGTGCTCGCGGGCGTGGCGGCGCTGCGTTTCTGGCTGCCCTTGGTGCTGGCCTATCACGCGGTGCCGCTGTTCTTCGACGTGCTCGCCTGGCGGCGGCTGTTCGTGGCGCCGCCGCGGTATTCCGCCCTCTACTACATCCGCTGGATCTCGGAGAGCGTCAACGGCCTCTTCCCGGTGCCGCATCTGGGCGAGCTGCTGCGCGCGCGGCTCACCGCCCGCATCGCGCGGCCGGGAGAATCGGGCGCCACGATCGTCGTCGACCTGACGCTGGGCGTCGCGACGCAAGGGCTGTTCGCGGCGCTGGGCCTCGCGCTCTTCAGCCTCGAGCTGCACAGCGCGGCGCTGCTCAAGGGATTGGTCATCGCCCTCGCGGTGCTGAGCGTCGTCGGCGGCACATTCTATGTCCTCCAGCGCGCCGGACTCTTCGCCCTTGCCGTGTCGCTGGCGCGGCGCTTCTCGAGCGAGGCGCGGCGGCGCTTTGCCGTCGAGGACGCGCGCGCCCTCGACGGCAATGTCCGCGCGCTTTACGCGCAGCGTGCGCGCCTCCTCGTCTCGGCGGCCTGGCGCTTCATCGGCTGGCTCGCCGGCGCCGGCGAAGTCTGGCTCATCCTCAAGGGGCTCGGCCGCCCGGCCGGCTTCCTCGACTGCATCATGCTGGAGAGCCTGAGCCAGGCGGCGCGCACCGCCGCCTTCGCGATTCCGGGCGGGCTCGGCTTCCAGGACGGGGCGCTGCTGCTGCTCTCGGCGCAGCTCGGCCTCGGCGCCGAAACCGGGCTGGCGCTGGCGCTCGCCAAGCGCTGCCGCGAGCTGGTGGTGGGCGCGCCGGGGCTCGTCGTCGCCTATGTCAGCGAGGCGCGGCGCTTTTCGGCAAGAGACGAATGGCGAGAGGCGCCGCCGCCGGCATGAGCTTCGGCCGCAGCAGGCGCGGATCGTAAGGCGCGAGGCGGCGCTCGTTCTCGCAAAGGCACAGGGCGCGGGCGGCAGAACCGGCCCGTCGATGACCACGCGGCGGTAGCTATCGAGTAGAACGGCGCAGAACAGCCGCTTGTGCTGCTCCGAGCCTGAGACCCAGGGGGTCATGCTCGCCGCCGCGGGACCGCCCCTTGCTCTTGGTCGGCCGTTTGCGCCATTCTCCCGCCGCCTGCAGTAACCAAGAAGAAGACTCAGTCTCTGCTCCTGCCAACGCCGCAGGAGGCGCGTGGATCAACAAGCCCTTTTCAGGCGATCCGCCAACGCGGGCAAACCGGGATTTCCCCACATGGATACGCGATCCGTTGCCGTAGCCGAGGCACGCGCCGAGAGCGGCGTCTGCCGCCGGCTCAAGGTCGGCGTCCTGGTCGACCTGCCGCAGGGGCCGGGGGCCGGCGGACATGGACACGCTACCGTCGACCAGGCAAGGGGCGCGGCATGACCGCCAAACGCATCCTCGTCCTCATTCCGCATCCCGACGACGAGGTCGTGGGCTGCGCCGCCGCGATCCGCCGCGCCGCCGCCGCGGGCGCCCGCGTCTTCGGTCTCTATCTCACCACGGGCGTGCCGCCGGCCGAGCTGCTGTGGCGCCAGCAGCGCCGGCACCACCCGATGCGCGTCATCGTGCGGCGCCTGGAAGCGCGAGACGCGGCGGCGGCGCTGGGGCTCGAGCCCGTCGGCTTTGCCGAGCGTCCGGCGCGCCGCCTCAGGGCGGAGCTCGGCGCGGCGCTCGGCGAGATCGAGGCGGCGCTTTCCCGAGTCCGTGCGGACGAGCTCTGGGTCTCCGCCTGGGAAGGCGGGCACCAGGATCACGACGCGGCGAATTTCCTGGCCGCGCGCTGCGCCGGGCGCGTGCCGGTGCTGGAGTACGCCGAATACAACAACAGCGCCGGCGTCAGGAGCCAGGCCTTCGCCGCGACGACCGGTGCCGAGATCGTGCTGCGCCTCGATCGCGAGGAGCAGGCGGAAAAGCGCCGTCTGCTCGCGTTCTACCGCTCCGAGCGGCGCAACCTCGCGCATGTCGAGCGCACGCAAGAGAGCCTCCGGCCGCTGCCGGCGCATGACTACGCCGCACCGCCGCATCCAGGGACGCTCTTCGCCGAGCGCTTCCACTGGGTCCCGTTCCGCCATCCGCGCATCGATTTCGAGCGGCACGAAACGCTGCGCGCTGCGCTCGCGGATTTCGCGCGGGGATCGGGTGGGCAACAAGATCCACCACAGAGACAATGAGGCGGTCAAACGCGATGACCGGGGCGTGGCTCCTGGGTCCCCGCTTTCGCGGGGACGGCGGAACAACTTTTCAGCTTCAATCCTTCGCGAACGGGTCCTCGCCCTGCCAGGCCTGGGCGGCGGCGACTTCGCGGCCGCGGCCGAAGGCCGACATCATGTCGCCGACGTCGGGCCGGCGGTCGAGGACGTGGCGGTAGCGCGCGATGGCGGCATCGACGAGCTCGCCCTTGCGGCCGAGCAGGTCATCGCCGAGCTCGATCATGCGGAGATTGGGCCAGAGGCGCGGGCGGATTCGCCGCACCTCGGCCAGCGCCTCGATCCCCGGACGGTCGGGCCGCGCCTGGGCCAGGATCAGCGTCATCGCCGCGGTCGAGCGCGAGACGCCCATGTGGCAATGGACGAGGAGATGCGCGTGCGCCAGCCGCTCGAGATCGCGGCCGAAGCGCAGCAGCGCCGCCACATCCTCGCGCTCGGGCAGGCGCATGTCGCTCTGCGCGTCGGTGATGTCGTGAAAGCGGAGATCGAGCCGCTCGTGCTCGCCGAAGGCGCCGAACGCGTCGGGATCGGGAAAGCCGGGATCGAGGATCGAGAGCACATGGCTGACGCCAGCGGCGCCGTGGCCCGCGAGCTCGGCGATGCCGCAGACGGTGATGCGGAAGCGGACGAACGCGCTGGCGCTGGGGAGATCGGCGCTGCTCAAGGGACCCTCGCTGCTGCGGCGGCGCATAGCGCAGCGGCGGCCGGAGGTCCAGCCCTCACGACACGCGCCGCGTCGGCTGGGAGTAGTAGTGGTCGAGCACGACCTTGACCGAGGCCGCCACCGGCACGGCGAGAATAACGCCGGCGACGCCGAGGAACAGCCCGCCGGCGAGAAAGGCGAACATCACCACCGTCGGATGGAGCCGCGCCGCACGGCCGAGCACCAGGGGCCCGACGATGCGGTCGATCATCAGGCGGAAGGCGGTGACGTAGGCGGCAAAGGCGACCACCGCCCAGAAGCCGTGCTGCTCGAGCGCAAGCAGGCCAACCAGCGCCGCCGACGCCATCGGCCCCAGCACCGGAATGAGCTCGAAGAGGCCGGTGAGCAAGGCGAGCAGCAGCGCGAACGGCAGGTCGAGCGCGAAGCGGATGGCGATCCAGGAGGCGCAGGTGGCGAAGACGAAGATGACGAAGAGCCCGACCAGGTAGCGGCGCAGCAGCGGGTCGATCTTGCGCGCCACCTCGGCCACCTCGCCGCGGTATTCGGGCGGCACCAGCCAGAGCGCGCCGGCGGCCAGCTGCGGCCCGGCCCGAAGGAAGTAGAAGATGAGGACGATGACCAGCACCAGGCCGGTGACCGCGGCAAAGCCGTAGATGAGAACGGTCAGCAGCTGCTCCGGCGTGCCGATGCCGGCGGTGAGCGCATCGAGGATG
Source organism: Allostellaceae bacterium (assembly GCA_035642295.1). Taxonomy (GTDB): domain Bacteria; phylum Pseudomonadota; class Alphaproteobacteria; order ATCC43930; family CGMCC-115725; genus DAHUYF01. The sequence goes on from DASQSR010000136.1 coordinate 3,949, forward strand.
TGCTGCGACACCGCGGCCGCGGTGACCGTCCGGCCGAAGAGGTCGACTTGCTCGGCGCCGAAGAACTCGGCGAAGAATTTGTGCAAGAGGCGCGGCGCGTCGTGGAAGGCGGCGCCGAAATCGGCCGCGAGGCTGGTCGCGACCCAGTAGCCGAGCCCGCCCAGCAAGCCCATCAGCACCAGATATGTGCCGATGGCGGCGGCTTCGCGCGTGAGGCCGAAGCGCCGGCGCAGCCAGCGATTGGGAGATTCGGCGACATAGGCGATGGCGGCGGCGATGAGGAAAGGCAGCACCGCCAGGCGCACGACATAGAGAAAGGCGAGCGCCGTCGCGACGACGAGCGTCACCGCCCATTTGTTCACCGGCGCGCGGCGATCCTCCGACATGGGCCTTCAGTCGCCGCTCCCGGCCGTGCGGTAGAGGCGTCCCTTCCAGGCGACGTGGCCGCGCCGCCGCGCGATGATGCCGGCGGCCGCGATCAGCGCCCCCAACGTATAGCCCAAGGGAAAGACGAGGCCGTAGCCGAGCGGAATGGCGAAATAGCGCGCGGCGGCGACATGAAGGCCGAGGAGGGCCAGCGAGGCCGCAAGCGCCAGCGCCAGCGCGGCGCCGCCGAGCAGCGACGGCGCGGCGGCGAAGCGCAGCGCGAGCG
>DASQSR010000137.1:0-4370 GCA_035642295.1 Allostellaceae bacterium
CTTTGTATTCGATGTCGGACGCGGCGATCTGCTCCAGCGGCAGCACCGCGAAGGCTTCGACCCATTTTCCGCGCCCGGAGCGTCCCGCCCAATCGGCGCCCATGAACCTGGTGTCGCCGATGTTGCGGATATGCATGTTGACCTGCACGCGAAGCGGCGCCGCCGGCTCTTCTCCTTCGGCCGCGACCGGACCGCGCAGGGCGCGCGGTTTCTCCGGCGCATCGAGCGACATTCCGGGGCTGTCGGGATCAAGCCGCTTCACATCGACGGCGAGGGTTTCGCCTTTGGGTCCGCGGAGCGACGTCAGAAGAATGATGGCGGGCCCCGTCACCTTGGCGACCAGCATGTCGCCGCTCTCATAGAGCCAGGCGCCCTCGGTCCGCGGGCCCGGGATGAACTGAACGAGATCGCTCGCAATCCCCGGGCCCACGCCGACATGGACGGCGGGCAGCAGAAGATTTTCGAGCTCGGCTGCGCGCACGGGGGTCGCCTGCTGCACGGTGAACGAGTAGAGCCCCTCGGACACCGGCACCACCCGCACCGTCGTCGAGATCCCAGAGATGGACGGCATCAACGCGCTCCTCGCTTGGCTTTCAGGGACCACCCGCGGCGCTAATTCTAGCCCGTCCGCGGTGGGCGATGCGAGCCTCGGGAGCAAAGAATTACGCCTATATTCGCCGCCGATTTCCAGCAGGCGATGATTCAAATTTGCGGCATCGGTCGCGACGGGAATGACAATGCCGTTGGCCGCCGCGCTCAGCCTTTCGCCGATGGCGCCGCGATCGAAGCCGATTGTCGGCAGGCCCGAGTGAATGGCATGGCTCAGCGCGTAGCACCAGGTTTCCGGCACAATCGACGGAATAAAGACGATATTCGGCGCCTCCCGGCGCAGGAGATCCTGGATTTCCGATTCTTCATAGCGCCCTGTGACAAAAACATTGCCGGTTTCGAACAGTTCGGTGTCATCGCGGGTATAGCCGATGACGACGAACTCGAGCGGCAAGCCGCGGGCCGCGGCATCGCGCGCGCAAGCGAGGAGCGTCCCATAGCCCTTGTGCTCGCCGATCGCACCGATGACGGCAACGCGGATCTGCTCGCGCGGGGGCGCCGGCGGCGGCGGTGCCCGCGCGACATCGGGCTCCCACGGCACGACCTCCGGCTCGATCGCGGGAAAATAGCGCCGCAAGCGGCGAGCGGCGTCCCGGCTGGGCACGATCACCTGTCGCGCCCGGGCAAGCCAGCCGGCGCTGCGCTCGCGGAGCGCCGCGACGCCGATCGGCGGCTCGAGGCTGGACCCGTTGACGGCGACACAGGTCTCGCAAGCGGCCAGCTCCGGCTCCCCGCAATAGCCACCCTCCCCGTCGATCAGCGTCAAGCGCGGGCAGATCCAGCTGTAGTCGTGGACATAGACGCGACATGGGAGCGAAAGGCCGATCACGGCGTCGACGAGGCGCGGGTCGAGATCGAGAAAATGATGCAGCTCCATCTCGCCGAGGTCGAGTTCCGCCAGCAGCGCCAGCAGCGCCGGCAACTCGGCCGGAATGGCGTAGCGGAGATCGCCGGGCGCGTCGTCCTCGCCGACGGAAAGAAGGCACCGGCCGGGCTCCTCCGCCGGCTTCAGCACGAGGGGCCGGATCCCGGCTTCCCGCAGCGCGCGGCAGCGCTCTCGCACGAAGCGCGCGACGCCGCCGCTGAGCGCGAGCGTCAGCAGCAGCGCCGCGCGGCCAGGAGATTGGCGAAGCCGCGCCTCGTCGAGCCGCCGCCGCGCCGATGACAGCGGATTGCGCGCATGAAAGGCCTCGATCAAGGCGGGATAGGCAGGATAGCGCCGGTTGATGAGGCGCGTGCCGCGGTCCAGCAGCGCTTTGCGCCGCGCGCCGAAGGAGCGGCCGCCGGCATGGAGAACGAAGACATCGGCGGCGAGCACATGCCGCCAGCCCCGCGCTCCGGCTCTGAGACAGAAATCGACCTCTTCGCCATAGCCCGAAGCGAAGGTCTTCGCGTCGAACAGGTCGATTTCGGCGAGGCAGTCGCGGCGAAAGAATTGGCAAAACCCGACGCCGACCGGCAGCTCGACGGTAACGGCGCGATTGACGCCGGCGGCAAGCGCATCGATCGCCGCCGCGGTGGTGGCATCGCAAGCCTGGTCGACGCCGCCGGGATAGCTGGCGATCGAGCCCGAATTGCTGAAGGGCGTCACGGTTCCGACATCGGCGGCGCTATAAGCGGCGGCGGCGAGGCGATCGAGCCAGTCGCCAAAGACGACGGTGTCGGAGTTGAGGAGGACGGCGTCGCGGTCGGGATTGAGCGCGAGGCCGCGATTGGCGGAAGCGGGAAAGCCGCAATTCCGCTCGTTGCGCAGCAGCGTGATCGAACCCGCCGCGGCCAGGCGCTGCAGCGCATCGGCGAGTTCCGGCTCGGGCGACGCGTCGTCGACCACGACCAGCTGCGCCTTCCCTGCCGTCGTCGCGATCACCGCGTCGAGACAGGCGAGCGTTTCGGCGCCGCCGCCATAGACGGGAACGATGACATCGATGCCGCGCCGGCGGATCGCCGCCGGCGCGGCCTGCCGAAGCGATCGGCCGAGGCGTCGCCGCGGCGGCGCGGCGCGCTCCGCCGTCAGAAGCAGCGGTGAATCGGGCAGCGCCTGCTGGCTGCCATCGGGCAGAAGCGCCGAGATCGCGAACTCGCCGCCAGAAAGCGCGGTGGCTCTGGGATCGAGGTCGAAGCGGCGGCGCCAGGGCGCGGCGGGATCGGGAGCGGTGTCGAGCGGGTGACGATGGCCGAGCCCGTCCTTGATGCTCAGCGCGAGCGCGACGTCGGGGGACCAGACGAGAGAGACCCAGCCTGCGATCCGCCCGCCTTCGGCGGTGATGCGGCTGTCCAGCTCGAAGATCGGGGGATAGCTCAGGCCGCTGCCGATCAGCGACGCGCCCGCCGCCACGGCGCAAAGGGCATGGCGGCTCGGCACCGAGACGGCCGGCAGCCGGAAGCCGGCGAGCCCGTCGGCACCGATCGCGATCTCGGCGGCATGAAGCGCCTCGCCGTGGCGAGCGCAGAGCTCGAGGGGCACCGGGCCCGGCGCGCCGCGAACCTCGCCGACGAGCGTGAGATCCGGCGCCACGCCGAGCCAGCCGCACAACGCCTCGGCGCGCGCGGACATCACCCGGCGGGCGGCTTGCGCCAAAAGCCCTTGCGGCGCCACGGCGAAGCGGCCGAGCGCGCGCTCGAGCCGGCGGGAGGCGGCGTCGATCTCGCCCAGCCCCAGCAGGGCCTCGATCGCCCCCGCTTCGTAATCGGCGGCCGGCCGCCGCTCCGCAAGCTCGGCGAAGCGTCGCGCCGCGCCCCTGAAATCGCCGCAGCGCAGCAGCAGGCTGGCGAGCAAATGCGCGATCATCCTGTTGTCGGGAGCATGCCGCCACGCCCGGTCGACATAGCGCAGTGCCGTCTCGGGCGCGCCGCTTCCCAGGGCCGCGGTCGCGCTCTCCAGCAGCCGATCGAGGTGAGCCGCATCCCGGGCGCGGAGGACCGGGCCTGAGGTCTCGCCGAAGCGAACCTTATTCATGAAAGTAAACCGAACTCAGTCTTTCGTTCACCAACCCGAGCCCGGCAACGCGGCTCCGGCCGAGATGATGATGTCGGCCGGAGCGCGTGGCAACAGACTTCGCTTCCTCGACCCGCAATCAGCTGGCGCCCTTGATCATCCAGCTGTCGAGACCATCGAGACCCTTGATAAGGACGGTCGTGGTGACCCCGCCGGCGTTGAGGCTGATCTGCGTGTCGTGGCCGCTGCCGTCGGGGAGCACCGTCGACGCCGCCACGATCTGGTCCGCGGTCATGCCATAGCCTCTGAAATAGAAATCCGCCGACGTGCCGCTGTAATTGGTGATGACATGGCTGCCGCCGGTCGCCGCATTGAAGTAGAAGAGGTTGTGGTCATAACCGTCGGTGCCGAGGGGCGCCGCCTGCATCGTGTCGCTGCCCGAGCCGCCGTAGAAATTGTTCGTGCTGGAGCCGCCGGAGCCGCCGACCATCGTGGTGTCGCCGGAGCTGCCGTAGAAGATGTTGGTGCCGGAGCCGCCCACCATGGAGGTATTGCCGGTGCCGCCGGTGAAGATGTTCTCGCCGGAACCGCCCAGCAGCGTGCTGCTGCCGCTGCCGCCATAGAAGATGTCGTTGTTGCTGCTGCCCTGGCCGTCGAGCAGGGCATTGGCGCTCGCCCCGGCGTAGAAGCTCTCGTTGCCGGTGCCGGAGTAGAGCGTCGCGGCGCCCGTGCCCGCGGTGACGATCTCTTTCCCGGCGCCGCCGTAGAAGACGAAATTGCCGGCACCGCCCTGCACCGTGGCGAAGGCGCCCGCGCCGTTGCCGCT
>DASQSR010000138.1:0-7028 GCA_035642295.1 Allostellaceae bacterium
CAGGCTCGAAGCTGACATCGGGATTCGGTCCTGCTGCCCCTCCCTTGCCGCCACATCTAAACAGAATGCCGCATTGTGTTCACATGCTCTGGCGTCGGAGTGACTAGCCGCTCTGCGCCTTTAAGTTCTCCTCCCATACAATTCCGCGAATGTTCGCGCGTCTCAAATCACCCCGGCGCCGCGCGGTCGATGATCGCGTGCAGGTCAAGCCCGGCGGGCAGTGTGCCGAAGGCGCCGCCGTGATCGCCGTCGAGCCGGCTTGCGCAGAAGGCATCCGCGACCGGCGCCGGGGCGAAGCGCACCAGCAATGACGCTTGCAGCGCCAGTACGATGCGCTCGGCGAGGCGCCGCGCCTCCGCCTCCGCCGGCCGCGCCGCGAGCGATGTCTCGAGCGCGGCGGCGAAGCGGTCGAGCCGGGCATCGCCGCCTTTCGCCGCGGCGAGCTCGGCGCGCAGCGCTTCGCCCGCTTCGGGCGTGCGCTCGAGCGCGCGCAGCACGTCGAGGCACATGACATTACCCGAGCCTTCCCAGATCGAGTTGACCGGCACTTCGCGATAGAGCCGCGGCATCATGCTTTCCTCGACATAGCCGTTGCCGCCGAGCACCTCCATCGCCTCGCCGGCCGCCGTGATCGAGCGCTTGCACACCCAGTATTTCGCCGCCGGCGTCGCGAGGCGCCGGAACGCGGTCTCGCCGGCATCGTCCTGGCGGTCGAAGGCGCGCGCCATCCTGAGCCCCAGCGCCATCGCCGCCTCGGTCTCGAGCGCGAGATCGGCGAGCACATTCGCCATCAGCGGCTGGTCGACGAGGCGGCGCTGAAAGGCGCTGCGGTGACGCGCGTGATGCGCCGCTTGCGCCAGCGCCTGCCGCATCAGCCCGGCGCCGGCGACGGCGCAGTCGAGCCGCGTATATGTGGCCATCTCGATGATGCCGGGAATGCCGCGGCCTTCCTCGCCGACGAGGAAGCCGAGCGCGCCCTGGAACTCGACCTCGCTCGAGGCATTGCTGCGGTTGCCGAGCTTGTCCTTGAGCCGCTGCAGGCGGATGGCGTTGAGCGCGCCGTCCGGCGTCCAGCGCGGCAGGAAGAAGCAGGAGATGCCTTTCTCCGTCTGCGCCAGCACCAGGAAGGCGTCGCACATCGGCGCCGAGAAGAACCATTTGTGCCCGGTGAGGCGATAGGGCCGCCCCGGGCCGCCGCCTGCGACCGGCTCGGCGCGCGTGCTGTTGCTGCGCAGATCCGAGCCGCCCTGCTTCTCGGTCATGCCCATGCCCATGAGGGCGCCGGTCTTCTCGCCGGCCGGGCGAAAGCGCGGATCGTAGCGGCGCGAGAAGAGCCGCGGCAGCCACTCCGCGGCGATGTCGGCCTGGCGCCGCAGCGCCGGCACCACGCCATAGGTCATGGTGATCGGGCACTGCACGCCGGCTTCGATCTGGCATTGCAGGTAGACCTGCGCCGCGCGCGCGACATGGGCGCCCGGCCGCGGCTCGGCCCAGGGGCCGGTATGGACGCCTTCGCCGATCGCGAGCGCCATCAGCGAATGCCAGGCCGGATGGAACTCGACCGCATCGCGGCGTTGGCCATAGCGGTCGAAGCTTTGCAGCACCGGCGGGTTGCGGTTGGCCTGGAAGCCCCATTCGATGGTCTCGGCGCGGCCGAGCGCCTGCCCGAAGCCGGCGAGGCGCTCCTCCGCCCAGCTTGCGCCTTCGCGCCGCACCGCCTCCTGCAGCGCCCGGTCGGTGGCGTAGAGGTCGTAATCGACCAGCGGCGGCGGCTGGTTCATCACCTCGTGGGTGGCAAAGCCGGCGCCGGCCGTGTCGTTGCTCATGAGGCGTCTCCCGCTGCTGGCCCAATTCTACCACGCCCGCCGCTCTCGCCGCGGAATCGCAATTTTCTCCAAGCTGCCGGCGCGGCTTTCGGCTTTGCTGACCGCCTCGACGCTCAAGGGAGGCGCTCATGTCCGATCTGTCCACATCCGGTCTTGCCGCGGCGCTTCTGGCCTCGGGCCCGGCGCCCGACCGGGCCGCGGCGCTCGACCTCTATGGCCGCTTCATCGGCGATTGGGAGAGCGATATCGTGACCCATTCGCCCGACGGCGCGCGCCATGAAGGCGAGGGCGAGATCCATTTCGGCTGGGTGCTCGAAGGCCGCGCCATCCAGGATGTCTGGATGATCCCGCGCCGGCGCGATCGCCGCCCCGATGCGCCGGCGATGCCCGTCTCCGGCAACTGGTACGGGACGACCCTCCGCGTCTACGATCCCGCGTTGGACGCCTGGCGCATCTACTGGCTCGATCCCGCGACCAACGCCTTCTATCAGCAGATCGGCCGGGCGCGGGGCGACGACATCGTCCAGGAAGGCAAGACCGAAAGCGGCGCGCTGTCGCGCTGGAGCTTCACCGGGATCACGCCCAACTCCTTCCACTGGAAGGGCGAGGCTTCGTTCGACCAGGGCGCGTCCTGGCGCCTCCTCGTGGAGGTCTTCGCCCGGCGCGTCGCGCCTCGTCCCTGAGGGGTGCGGTGGTATGATGGGCTGCCGGCGGTAACGTCGGCTCCGGCGCGGCCTCGGCTCTCTCCGGTGAGTCAGTGAATCACGGCTCGGTTGGAGTCATTGTTGTACACCAGTGACTCACGATGCTCCCCGGGGGAACCCGGCTTTCGCCGCGGCCGGGTCGTGCTCTAGGCTGATGAAGCCAGGGAAAGGAAGGAGATAGGGGCCAATGCCGACCGTCCTCATCAGCGGCGCCAATCGCGGCCTCGGGCTCGAATTCGCCCGCCAATATGCGCGCGACGGCTGGCGCGTCATCGCCACCAGCCGCTCGCTCGACAAGGCGGGCGCGCTGCGCGGCCTCGGCAGCGGCGTTGCCGTCCATGCGCTCGACGTCGCCGACTTCGCCGCGGTCACCGCGCTCGGGGAGAAGCTCGCCGAGGAAAGCATCGACGTGCTGATCGCCAATGCCGGCGTCGCGGGTCCTCGCCACATGACCGCCGACGTGCTCGATCCCGAAGGCTGGAGTGAGACCTTCCGCGTCAACACGATCGCTCCCATCGCGCTCGCCGGCGCCTTCCACCGCCACGTGGCGCGGAGCCGCGAGCGCAAGATGGTGGCGATCACCAGCCGCCTCGGCTCGATCGGCGCCAACAACGAGGGCGGCATGTACGCCTACCGCTCGTCGAAAGCGGCGCTCAACGCCGCCTGGCGCAGCTTTGCCTTGGATCATCGCGACGTCATCGCCACCTTGCTTCATCCCGGCTGGGTGCGCACCGATATGGGCGGCGCCTCGGCGTCGCTTTCGCCCGAAGAGAGCGTCGCCGGCATGCGCAAGGTCATTGCCGGCCTCGGCGCCGCGGCGAGCGGCGCCTTCTTCGACTATGACGGCAATCCCATTCCGTGGTAACGCCGCGATGATGCCGACCGAGGAGCAAGCTCTCATCCGCGACATGGCGCGCAACTTTGCGCAGGAGCGCCTGGCGCCGTTCGCTGCCGAATGGGACCGCACCTCCCATTTCCCCGCCGAGGCGCTGGCGGAGATGGGGCGGCTCGGCCTTCTCGGCATGCTCGTGCCGGAAGACTATGACGGCGCCGCCGCCGACCACGTCGCTTACGCGCTGGCGCTCGAAGAGATCGCCGCCGGCAACGGCGCCTGCTCCACCATCATGAGCGTGCAGAACTCGGTCGGCTGCATGCCGCTCTTGAAGTTCGGCACGGCGGAGCAGAAGCAGCGCTTCCTCCGGCCGATGGCGCGCGGCGAGATCATCGCCGCCTTCTGCCTCACCGAGCCCGAGGCCGGCTCCGATGCCGCCGCGATCACCACGCGCGCGCGGCGCCGCGGCAATCACTATGTCTTGACCGGCACCAAGCAGTTCATCACCTCGGGCAGCCATGCCCAGGTGGCGCTGGTCTTCGCCGTCACCGACCCCGATGCCGGCAAGAAGGGCATCAGCGCCTTCATCGTGCCGACGGCGCTGCCCGGCTGGCGCGTTGCCCGGCTCGAGAAGAAGCTGGGCCAGCGCGCCTCCGACACGGCGCAGATCGTCTTCGAGGACATCGAGCTCACCCCCGATCTGCTGCTGGGACGGGAAGGGGAGGGCTACAGGATCGCGCTCTCCAATCTCGAAGGCGGCCGCATCGGCGTTGCCGCGCAGTCGATCGGCATGGCGCGCGCCGCCCTGGAGGCGGCGGTCGCCTATGCCAAGGAGCGCAAGAGCTTCGGCACCGCGATCGCCAACCATCAGGCCGTCGCCTTCCGCCTCGCCGACATGGCGACGCGGCTTGAGGCGGCGCGGCAGCTGACGCTCCACGCCGCGACGCTGCGCGATGCCGGTCTTCCCTGCATCAAGGAAGCCTCGATGGCCAAGCTCTTCGCCTCGGAGATGGCCGAGCGCGTCTGCTCCGATGCCATCCAGATCCATGGCGGCTACGGCTATCTCGAGGACTTCCCGGTCGAGCGCCTGTGGCGCGACGTCCGCGTCTGTCAGATCTACGAAGGCACCAGCGACGTGCAGCGCCTCGTCATCAGCCGCCAGGTGCTGGCGGAGTAGCCGCGAGGATCGCGGCGAAGACCTCGCGATCGACATTGCCGCCGGAGAGAATGACGCCAATGCGCTTTCCCGCCATCTTCTCCTTTTCCTGCAGCAGACCGGCGAAGGCGGCGGCGCCGGCGCCTTCGGCGACGTTGTGCGTGTCGGTGAAGAAATGCCGCATGGCCGCGCGGATCTCGTCCTCGCCGACGCTGAGGATGCGCTCGGCGCCCTTGAGGATCTGATCGAGCGCCGTCTCGTCCGGCACACGGCAGGCAAGCCCGTCGGCGAGCGTGTCGGCGCGGTTGGTGGCGACGGCGCGCCGTGCTTCGAAGGAGAGCGCATAGGTCGGCGCATGGGCGGCGACGACGCCGACGACTTTGGTCTTGAGGCCGAGCGCGTCGCGCACCGCCATCACGCCGCAGATGCCGGAGCCTTGCCCGATCGGCACATAGACGGTGTCGAGATCGCTCGCCTTGGCGAACAGCTCCAGCGCATAGCTGGCAACCCCGGCGACGAGGCTCCGGTCGAAAGAGCGGACGAAGTGCAGCCGCCGCTCGGCGGCGAGCGCCGCCGCATGCTCGTAGGCCGCCTGGAAATCGTGCCCCGCCTCGATGAGCTCGGCGCCGAAGCCGCGCATCGCCGCGTTCTTCTCCCGGCTGTTGCCGTGCGGCACGACGATGGTCGCGGCGAGCCCGAGGCGGCGCGCGGCGAGCGCGATGCTCTGCCCGTGATTGCCGCGAGTCGCGGTGACGACGCCGGCGATCCCCGGTTCGCGCTCGCGCAGCGCCGTGAGGTAGGCGAGGCCGCCGCGAATCTTGAAGGCGCCGATCGGCGTGTGGTTCTCATGCTTCACCCAGACCTCGGCGCCGGCTCTCGCCGAGAGCAGCGGCCAGCCATGGAGCGGCGTCGGGTCGAGCACGCGATGGACGAGCGCGGCGGCGCTTTCGATCTCGGCGAGGGTCAGCATCGCTCGACTGTCCCGGCCGGCGGCGGTGCCGTCAAGCCGCTCCCGCTTTTCGCTTGCCGGGGCCAGCCGCGTTTTGCATGGTGGCGGGGCGGCCGGGTGTCGCCCGGCGCCGAGGAAGACCGATGTCCGCTTTGAAGACCGCGCTCGATTCGCGCTCCGACACCTTCCGCGCCAACGCCGCGGCGATGCGTGCTCACGTCGCGGATCTCGAGGCGCGCATCGCCCAGGTCCGCCAAGGCGGCGGCGAAGAGGCGCGCGCCCGTCATCTCGGCCGCGGCAAGCTGCTGCCGCGCGACCGCGTGCGCACCTTGCTCGATCCCGGCGCGCCGTTCCTCGAGCTGTCGCAGCTCGCCGCCTCAGACATGTATGGCGAGGAGATTCCGGCGGCGGGCATCATCACCGGCATCGGACCCGTCATGGGGCAGGACTGCGTCATCGTAGCCAACGATGCCACGGTCAAGGGCGGCACCTATTACCCGATCACCGTCAAGAAGCATCTGCGCGCGCAGGAGATCGCGCGGCAGAATCATTTGCCCTGCCTCTACCTCGTCGACAGCGGCGGCGCGAACCTGCCGAGCCAGGACGAGGTCTTTCCCGACCGCGAGCATTTCGGCCGCATCTTCTACAATCAGGCGACGCTCTCGAGCCTCGGCATCCCGCAGATCGCCGTGGTGATGGGCTCCTGCACCGCCGGCGGCGCCTATGTGCCGGCGATGTCGGATGAGTGCGTCATCGTCCGCAACCAGGGCACCATCTTCCTCGGCGGGCCGCCGCTGGTGAAAGCGGCGACCGGCGAAGTCGTGACGGCGGAGGAGCTGGGCGGCGCCGATGTGCACAGCCGGATCTCGGGCGTCACCGACCACTACGCGCTCGACGATGCTCATGCGCTCGGCATCGCGCGGCGCATCGTCGGCCGGCTCAACCGGGTGAAGCGGCCCCAGCTCGACATTGCCGAGCCGGCCGAGCCGCTTTACGCCGCCGCCGAGCTCTACGGCGTGGTCCCGGCCGACACGAAGAAGCCCTACGACGTGCGCGAAGTGATCGCCCGGATCGTCGATGGCAGCGAGCTCGACGAGTTCAAGCCGCTTTATGGCCAGACGCTGGTGACGGGCTTCGCCCGTCTCTGGGGCTATCCCGTCGGCATCGTCGCCAACAACGGCATCCTCTTCTCGGAGAGCGCGCTCAAAGGCGCGCATTTCATCGAGCTCTGCGCCCAGCGCGGCGTGCCGCTCATCTTCCTCCAGAACATCACCGGCTTCATGGTCGGGCGCAAATACGAGGCGGGCGGCATCGCCAAGGACGGCGCCAAGATGGTGACCGCGGTCGCTTGCGCCAAGGTGCCGAAGTTCACCGTCATCATCGGCGGCAGCTTCGGTGCCGGGAATTACGGCATGTGCGGCCGCGCCTACGGGCCGCGCTTCCTCTGGATGTGGCCCAATGCGCGCATCTCGGTGATGGGCGGCGAGCAGGCCGCCTCGGTGCTGGCAACCGTGCGCCGCGACGGCATGGCGGCGCGCGGGCAGGACTGGCCAGCCGAGGA
>DASQSR010000139.1:0-6803 GCA_035642295.1 Allostellaceae bacterium
CAGAAGGGCTCGGGCGAAGCGGGCTATCTTGGCGCCCCGGCCGCGGTCGCGAGCGCGGTCAACGATGCACTGGCGCCGCTCGGGCTGCACGTCGCCACCTTGCCCATGTCGATGTCGGCGCTCGGCGAGCTGCTGGCGACCAGGGACGGAACCTCTTGAGACGAGAGCGGAAGGAAAAGACATGACGCGCTGGCAGTCCCGCCTCCCCTTCGCGAGGTTATTCGGCGCGGCCTGCGCCGCGATGCTGGCTCTCGGCGGGCTGGGCGGCGCGGCGCGGGCCGCCGACGCGCCGGAGCCGCTGTCGATCGTCATCTTCGGCGCGCCCTCGCTCGGCGCCTTCCTGCCGAACATCATCAAACAGCGGAAGCTCGACGCCGCCAACGGCCTCGACATCACCTTCGCCGACCGGACGCCCGACGCCTATGCGACCGAATTCAACTCCGGCGAGTTCGAGCTCGGCGGCAGCGCGGCGCTGCTCACCGTCGGGCTCGCCGATCTGCGCGGCGTCCACGTCACCTACCTCTTCAACCTCTTCGACTATTGGGGCGCCGTGGTGACGCAGCGGCCGGAGATCAAGACTCTGGCCGATCTTGCCGGCAAGCAGCTCGCCGCGGCGAAGGGCACCACGAACTACACCATGTTCGAATGGCTGGCGCGCCGGCAGGGTCTCGACACCAGCTCGCTGCAGGTGGTGAACACGGCGACGCCCGGCCTTATCGGCTATGTGCTTGCCGACCGGGCCGACGCGGTTCAGCTGTGGGAGCCCGCCTATTCGATACTGATCGCCAAGCGTCCCAGCGTGCGCACGCTCGATCTCGACGTCGCCGGCCAATGGCGCGCCTTCACCGGCAGCGACCACGTGCCCTATCTCGGCGTCGCCGCCCAGAGCGCCTGGGTCGCGCAGCACAAAGCGCTGATACCGCGGCTTTATCGCACTTACCGCGACGCCGCGGCCTGGGCGGCAGCGAATCCCGCGGCAGCGGCAGCGATCATCGTCGGTCAGGGCGACGCGCAACAGCGCAGCGCCATCGAGCGGCTCATCCGCGACAATCGCCGGCTGGGGATGAATGTCGCGCCGGCGGCCAAGCTTGCCAACGAGATCAACGCCGTCTACCGCGCCGGCATGTCGCTCGGCTATTTGAAGTCAATGCCTTCGCCGGCAAGCATCTACGAGGGAAATCTGGAGTGATGCTTTCCTCGTTGCGGGCGGCGCCGAAGCTCGACATGGCCGCGCCCAGGCACCGCAGCATCGTCGGCCGGATCAAGATCGAGACCGTCGTCGCGCTTGCCGGGCTGGCGCTGGCATGGCAGATCGCCTCGTTCTTCTTCCCGGCGTTCCTGTTTCCGAGCGTGCCGGCGATTGCCTTGCATGTCGGCGCCATCTTCTCCTCCTGGACCATGGCCGCCAACGCGCTCGCGACCTTCGGGCGCATCCTGCTCGGCCTTACCGGCGCGTTCGTGCTCGGCGGCATCGTCGCCTTCCTCATGGCGCGCTCCGACAGGTTCGCGCGCTACGCCTACCCGCTGCTCAATTTCAATCAGGGTGTCCCGGCGCTTTCCTGGGTGGTCGTCTCGATCATCTGGTTCAAGGGCATCGAGTTTCGCATCTTCTTCATCATGGTGATGACGACGCTGCCGGCATTCACTTTCCAGATCCTCGACGCCTACCGCTCGATGTCGAAGGACCTGTTCGAGATGACCCTTTCCTTCCGCCCGACGCGCCTCGACCTGCTGCGGACGCTGATTCTGCCCACGGTGGTGCCGGGCATCCTGACCGCGTGGAAGGTCAATCTCGGCAACGCATCGCGCGTCGTCGTGGTCGCCGAGCTCGTGGGCGCCACCGGCGGCGTCGGCTACGAGCTGCTGCAGCAGCAACAGCTGTTCGACATGGCGGGCGCGATCGCCTGGACGATCGTGCTGGTCATCTTCGTGCTGGTCATGCAGCGTGTCATAGAGGCGATCGAGAGCCGGGTGCTGCGCTATCGCCCCGTGGCGGAGCGCAGCCTGTGAGCCAGAGCACCGCCGAAATCGTCTTCGACAAGGTCAGCAAGCGCTTTCCGCGGCCGAACGGACGCGAGAGCGAAACCTATGCCGTGCGCGATCTGAGCTTCGAGGTCGGGAAGGGCGAGCTCATTGCCGTTCTGGGCAAGACCGGCTGCGGCAAGTCGACGATGTTCAACCTGCTCGCCGGGCTGCTCCAGCCTTCCGAGGGCCGGGTGCTGGTGCAGGGGCACGACCCCTATCGCGAGTTCGCCTGGTTTCGCGGCAAGATGGGCATCGTCTTCCAAAATGACCGGCTGATGCCGTGGCGCACGGCGCTCGACAACGTCGCCTACGGGCTCGAGCTCAACCATGTGCCCCGCGCCGAGCGGCTCGACATCGCCGCCGGCTGGCTCGAGCGCCTCGGCCTCGGCGGTCACGCGCATGACTTTCCGCATGCGCTGTCCGGCGGCATGCGCCAGCGCGTCAGCATCGCGCGCACCTTTGCGATCAAACCCGACGTGCTGCTGTGCGACGAGCCGTTCTCGGCGCTCGACGAGGTGACCGGCAACGCGCTGCGCCAGGAATTCCGCGAGCTGGTGCGCGAGACCAGGGCCACCGGCATCTTCATCACCCACTCGATCAGCGAAGCGCTCCAGCTCGGCAGACGCGTCCTCGTCTTCCATCGGCCGGCGCGCATCGCCTATGCCGCCGATCTCGGCCCCGATCTCGGCAGCGCCCAGCGCGAGGAGATCCGACAGGCCATCTTGCGCATCTTGTCCGCCGAAGGAGCGGCTACGGAGGCAGTCCAGTGATCATCGACGCCCACGCCCATCTCGTCCCCGCCGCGCTGCTCGACGCGCTTCGCAGCGAGCGACGCCTCTTCCCCTCGGTCAAAGCCATCGCCGAAGGCAGCGGCCTGCGCATGGCTTTCGCGGGACAGGAGCCGACCCGTCCGGTGGCGCCGAAGCTCAGCGACCTCGCGCAACGCAAGGCGTGGCTGACGAGCCAAAAGATAGACCGGCAGATCGTCGGCGGCTGGCTCGACATGTTCGGCTACGAGCTGCCGCCCGAGGAAGGTGCCGATTGGTGCCGCTTCATGAACGAGCACCTGCTGTCCGGCGCCGCCGCGCTCGACGCGCTGACGCCGCTCGCCTCAGTGCCGCTGCAGAACGGGAAGCTCGCCGCGACGGTGCTCGAAGAGGCGCTCGGTGCCGGCTTCCACGGCATCATGATCGGGACGCAGCCGAAGGGCGTCGGCGGCGCGCTCGACGATGCCGATCTCGATCCCTTCTGGGAGGCGGCTTCCGGGCGCGGCGCCACCATCTTCGTCCATCCGATGTTCGCCTGCGGCGACGACCGGCTCGGCGATTACGATCTCGTCAATGCCGTAGGCCGCGTCACCGACACGACGACGGCGATCGCGCGGCTGCTGTTCTCCGGCCATCTGCAGCGCTACCCCGGCGTCAAGCTCATCATCTCTCACGGCGGCGCGGCGCTGCCCTTCGTGCTCGGCCGCCTCCGCCGCAACCACGCCATCCACCCTGGCAAGTATGCCGACCCGGTAGACGGGTTCCGCCGGCTCTATTTCGACACCGTGCTGTTCGAGGCGCGCGCGCTGCGCTTCCTGTGCGACGTGGCCGGGGCGGAAAAGGTCATTCTCGGCTCCGACCATCCCTTCCCGATCGGCGATGCCGAGCCGCTGAGGATCGTCGAGGAGACACCGCTCGAGCCCGAGGAGCGGCGCTCTATCCTGGGAGAGACGGCGGCGCGGCTTTTCCACCTCGCCGGCGGCTGCGGCTGCGGCGCGTCCCCGACGCACTGAGTGTTGCGGCAAGCTCTCGGCCGCTTGCATGTCAGAGGGGCGACAGGCGAGAGTTCGGGGGCGGCAGGCGCAAGCTGCTTTGCGCCTGACCTTCAAGGAGGGGGAACATGCCCGAGACCGCTGCGCCGCATCTCCGCCCCGCCGCGGTGGAGGACATGGCGGACATCGCCGGGCTCTACGCGCACTACGTGGCGACCAGCGTCTATACCTTCGAGGAGACCGCGCCCGACGCCGCGGAAATGACGCAGCGCTGGCAGCGGATCCGGGAAATCGGGCTGCCCTGGCTGGTCGCCGCGGGCAATGATGGGGCAATCCTGGGCTATGCCTATGCCGGGCGCTTCCGCGCCCGCTCGGCCTATCGCTACACCCTGGAGAATTCGGTCTATATCGCGCCCGACGCGCAGCGTCGCGGGATCGGCCGCGCGTTGATGGACGAGGTCATTCGCCAGTGCACCGCGCTTGGCTATCGCCAGATGATCGCGGTGATCGGCGATACCGCCAATACGGCATCGATCGCCCTCCATGCGCGGCTCGGCTTCCGCCACATCGGCCGTGAGACGGCCGTCGGGCTCAAGTTCGGCCGCTGGATCGACGTGGTGCAGATGCAGCTGGCGCTGGGCGGCGGCGAGGGGTCGATCCCGGACCGGGAGCCCGGCGCCTGAGGCAAGCGCGGCCGCCGCACTAGGGGCGTCGGGGCCCGCGCAACAGCCGGATCGGATTAGGGAGCCAGGAAACGCCTTCGCTGAGCCTCGCGCCGAGCCGGGGTAGCGCCAGCACATCATCAAGGCGCCGCTCGAGGAAGGCGTCGGTCTCCTCGCTCCCCGGCGAGCGGTCGTCGAGCCAATAAAGCGTCGTTGCGGCGAGCACCCCCGCCAGCAGACCGCGCTTGGTGTAGAAGTTGAAGTCGGTCGCCGTGTCGCCGGCGGCGTACCAGACGGCGTCGACGGTGTCGTAGAGCAAGCGCAGCCCGAGCGCCACATTCTGCGGCAAGGCGAGAAGCGCGAGCGCGCGCCGCACGGCTTCGCGATGCGGCTCCAGCGCGGCGAAGCGCGCGCGCAGCGCCGCGGCGATCCGCGCGCGCACCTTCATCGCCTCGAGCTTCTTCTCCGACAGGGCCGCCAGCATGCGGCGGTCGGCCCAGTGGCTGAACTCGGCGACGGCGTTGCGGGGCCCCTCGGGAAAGCACAGAGCGAGCTCGCCGTCGTCGAGCCGCAGGCGCCGAGCGGCGGCAGCAAGCGCACCGCGGCTCCAGCCGTCGAAAGGCACGTCCGGCAACATCGTCTCGATCAGCGCCGAACGCTTTTCCCGCAGTTCCATCGCCCCTATTCCGGCGCGCCGAGTTCGATCGGATAGCGTGCGCCTTCCTCGTTGAAGACGAGGAGGCGGAGATCGGTCATGCGCTGCGGATAGAGAATGCCGTCGAGATGATCGCATTCGTGTTGCACCACGCGGGCGTGAAAGCCCGAGGCGACGCGCTCGATGCGTTCCCCCTCCGGCGTCACCCCGTGATAGCGGATCCGCGTCCAGCGCGGCACGGCGCCGCGCAGCCCCGGAACCGACAGGCAGCCTTCCCAGCCGAGCTCGCGCGTCCCCTCGAGCGGCTCGATCACCGGATTGGCAAGCGCGACCAGCGGCTGCGGGCGATCATCGGGCGCGCCGGTGGTGCGCTCTTCCGGTACCCGGAAGATAACGAGGCGCAGCGGCACATGGACTTGCGGCGCCGCGAGGCCGGCCCCGCCGATATCCGCCAGGGTCTCGACCATGTCGGCGACAAGACGCCTTACTTCGGGAGCGGTCGGGTCGACCACCGCCGCAGCAGCGCCGCGCAGCACCGGATGCCCCATCCGGGCAATCTTGAGAATTGCCATGCGCGTAATATGTGGGCGGCGACCGCCGGGGTAAAGCGCCCCGCGCGCGGCCACCCCGGCCGCGGGGCCCCCGCCGGTCCCCGTGGGATGCTGCGCCGCGGGCCAGGGCGGGGCGGGGCGCCGGTCCGCGAGGAATCTTCACCTTCCGCTAACCTTCGCGCTGGCGGCGGTCGCTTCACAAAGGCAGAGCGCCGTGCTATCAGTTGATTAGTCTGGCTACGGTTCCGCAGCCGGCCTTTTTTTCGCCATGACGAAAGGAGAGGAGCACTCGTGCAAGTTCTCGTCCGCGACAACAATGTCGACCAGGCGCTGCGCGCCCTCAAGAAGAAGATGCAGCGCGAAGGTGTGTTCCGCGAGATGAAGCTTCGCCGCAACTATGAAAAGCCGTCCGAGCGCCGCGCCCGCGAGAAGGCGGAAGCGGTGCGCCGCTACCGCAAGCTGCTGCGCAAGCGCATGGAGCGCGAAGGCTACTAGGCGCCCCCGCTTTCCGTCCGATTGGCGAAGCCGCCCGGGTCCTCCGCGGCGGCTTTTGGTTTTTTTGGGGGGGAGCTGCGGCCATTGCCGGTTGACGTGCGGCTCTCGCGGTTGTTGCGCAACCGCCGCCGCCGCGGACGAGCGCTCGCCTTTACGCCAGCGCCTTCACGATCTCCTCGCACATCTTTTTGGCGTCGCCGAACAGCATCATGGTGTTGTCGCGAAAGAACAGCTCGTTCTCGACCCCGGCATATCCCGAGGCCATCGAGCGCTTGACGAAGAGCACCGTCTTCGCCTTCTCGACATCGAGGATCGGCATGCCGTAGATCGGCGAGGCGGGGTCGGTCTTGGCCGCCGGATTGGTCACGTCGTTGGCGCCGATCACGAAGGCGACATCGGTCGAGGCGAAGTCCCGGTTGATCTCCTCGAGCTCCAGCACTTCGTCATAAGGCACGTTGGCTTCGGCGAGCAGAACGTTCATGTGACCCGGCATGCGCCCGGCGACGGGATGGATGGCGTAGCGGACGGTGACGCCTTCGCGCTTCAGCATGTCGGCCATCTCGCGCAGCGCGTGCTGCGCCTGCGCCACGGCCATGCCATAGCCGGGGACGATGATGATCGAGCTGGCATTCTTCATGATGAAGGCGGCGTCCTCG
>DASQSR010000140.1:0-2115 GCA_035642295.1 Allostellaceae bacterium
GATGACGCGGACATCGACGTGCTGCACCTCGTTGCCGCCGACGCGCTCGAAGCTGCCATACTCGATGACGCGCAGGATCTTCTCCTGCACCGCCAGCGAGGCGGTGGCGATCTCGTCGAGAAACAGCGTTCCGCCATCGGCGATCTCGAAGCGCGAGAGGCGCCGCCGCGTCGCGCCGGTGAAGGCGCCGGCCTCGTGACCGAAAAGCTCGCTGTCGAGCAGGCTCTCGGCCAGGGTGGCGCAGTTGAGCTTGACGAACGGCTTGTCCCAGCGCGGCGAGAGATAGGTCAGCCGCGCCGCCACCAGCTCCTTGCCGGTGCCGCGCTCGCCCACCACCAGCACCGGCCGGTCGAGGGCGGCGAGCTGCGAGACCTGCGCCAAAGCGGCGCGGAAGGCCGGCGCCTCGCCGACGAGCCGCGGCAGGTCGTCCCCGCGATCGGCGAGAACTGCTATTGATTGGGCCAAAATCCCACCTTTTGGCGGATATACCTAAGACCGAGCGCGGTCGGCGGCAAGAGGCAGAGCCAAGATGGCGCGTTATCAAAGACTTAGCCGGGCGGCGCGCGGCTGGCACGGAGGCTGCTTTAACCGCGAGACCGGGGCCGGCCGGGCTCCAGCAGCAGGGGTATGGGTCATGGGGATCTTTTCCCGTCTCGCCGACATCGTGAACTCCAACATCAACGCGATCCTCGACCGCGCCGAGGATCCCGAGAAGATCATCCGCCTCATCATCCAGGAGATGGAGGACACGCTGGTCGAGGTGCGCTCCTCGGCGGTGCGGGCGATCGCCGAGAAGAAGGAGATCGAGCGGCGCGTCGGCGCGCTCGAGCGCGAGCAGGAGGAATGGCAGCGCCGCGCCGAGCTCGCCATCACCAAGGGCCGCGAGGACCTCGCCAAGGCGGCGCTGCTGGCGAAGGCGCGCGTCGCCGAGGCGCTCGCCGCCACCCGCCAGCAGTTCGCCCAGGTCGAGGACGCGCTCGCCAAGCAGAACGAGGACATTGCCAAGCTGCAGGCGAAGCTCGCCGACGCCAAGGCGCGCGAGAAGTCGATCGCCGCCCGGCATATGAGCGCCGCCAACCGCATCAAGCTGCGCAGCAAGCTCTATGACGAGCGCATCACCGATGCGTTCGCCCGCTTCGAGCAGGTGGAGCGCGCGCTCGACGAAATGGAAGGCAAGGCGGAAGCCTTCGAGCTCGGCCGCCGCAAGACGCTCGCCGACGAGCTTGCCGGGCTCGAGGCCGAGAACGGCGTCGAGGAGGAGCTGAAGGCGCTGAAGGAGCGCCTCGGCAACAGCGTCCGCCCCGCCACCCCTCGCTGAGGACGCGCCGCCATGCATATCGGCGCTTTCGTCCTCGGCATCATCTTCCTCGTCGTCGTCGCGCCGCTGTGGATCATCTTCCACTACGTGACGCTGTGGCGGCGCGCGCGGCGGCTCTCGGGCGAGGACGAGAAGACGCTGGGCGATCTATGGCAGAGCGCGCGGCGCATGGAGCAGCGCATCGACACGCTCGAGAAGGTGCTCGACGCCGAGGCGCCGGGCTGGCGCATGCGCGCGGGAGGTTGAGCAATGGTGTGGACCAACAGCAGCAGCAACCGCTATCGCCTCTGGCGCGACCCCGAGCGCGGCCTCGTCGCCGGCGTCTGCGCCGGCATCGCCAATTATCTCGGCGTCGAACCGATCGTGGTGCGCGCCGTCGCGGTCATGGGGCTTGTCTTCTTCTTCCCGCCGACGATCGCCGCCTATGTGATCCTCGCCGTGGTGCTGCCGCCGAAACCGCGCGCCTTCTATGCGAGCGCGGAGGAGGAAGCGTTCTGGCGCGGCGTCAACACCGCCCCCGCCGACACGCTGGGCGGGCTCAAGGCGAAGTTCAGGGACCTCGAGGCGCGGCTCGGCGAGATGGAGAGCCAGGTCGCCTCCGGCGATCTCGAGCTGCACCGCAAGTTCCGTGATCTCGGCCGCTGAGCCAGGAGGACGCCATGCCGGCAACCAGCCTCATCCTCAATCTTTTCTGGATCGTCTTCGGCGGCCTGTGGATGGCGGTCGCCTGGCTCATCGCCGCCGTCCTGATGGCGCTCACCATCATCGGCCTGCCCTGGGCGCGCGCCGCCTTCACC
>DASQSR010000141.1:0-2177 GCA_035642295.1 Allostellaceae bacterium
CTTTCACGGGGGGTCTTGGCCTCCTTGCGCTGGCCGCAGCGCTGCTGCTCCGCCGCGGTGGGGGGGCGGCCGGAGCCCTCGCCGGCGCTGCCGGCGCCGCCGCGCTCCTGGGGCTGGCAGTGCATCTCGGCATCGAGGCGATGCGGCGGCGCAGGGCGGTGAGCACCGAACTGATCCGCGACCGGCGGGAGGCCGAGCGCGCGGGCCGCGCCAAGGCCCAGTTCCTGACGACGATGAGCCATGAGATGCGCACGCCGCTCAACGGCATCATCGGCACGGCGAGCCTGCTGCTGGAGACGCCCCTCGCCGAGGATCAGCGCGCGCTGGCCACGGCCCTCAAGGATTCGGCAGAGCTGCTGCTGCAGCTGGTCACCGATGTTCTCGACTTCTCCAAGATCGAGGCGGCCGCCGTCACGCTGGAGCGGGTCGTTTTCGATCCTGCCGCCGCCGCCGAGGCGGTGATCGCCCTGCTGCGGCCGCGCGCCGAGCGCAAGCGCCTGACGCTTGGCCTCGCCGTCGCCGCCGACGTGCCGCGCCGCCTCGTCGGCGATCCCGACCGCTTCCGCCAGGTGCTGTTCAATCTCGTCAGCAACGGCATCAAATTCACCGAGACCGGCGGCGTTTCGGTCGATGTCGGCCACGCCGGCCGGGACGGCGATCGCGCGGTGGTCACCGTCGCCGTGCGCGACACCGGCATCGGCATCGCCGCCGAGCAGCTGCCGCAGCTGTTCCAGGAGTTCGTGCAGCTCGACGGCTCGATCTCGCGCCGCTTTCGCGGCACCGGCCTCGGCCTTGCCATCTGCGATCGGCTGACGCGGCTGATGGGGGGCGCGATCGGCGTCGAAAGCATGCCGGGCCGCGGCAGCACCTTCCGCTTCACCATCGCCGCCCCCTGCGCCCCGGAGGGATCGCCGCTGCCGGCGACGACCGCGGCGCCCGCGCCGGCAGGGCAGGGCCGCCGGTTTCTGCTGGTCGAAGATGACGAGACCAACCGGCTCATCGGGCTGCGGGTGCTGGCGAAGCTCGGCTATGCCGTCGACACCGCCGTCAATGGGCGCGAAGCGGTGGAGGCGGTGCGCGCCGGCGCCTACGACCTGGTGCTGATGGATGTGATGATGCCGGAGATGGACGGGATTCAGGCGACGCGCCTCATTCGCGGCCTGCCGCCGCCGCGGGGCAGCGTGCCGATCCTGGCGCTCACCGCCAATTACGAATACGCGGCGCGCTGCGCCGAAGCGGGCATGGACGGCTTCGTCGCCAAGCCCTTCACCCCGGCCAGCCTCAAGGAGAGCGTCGCCGCGCTTCTGGCAGGCAGCGCCGCGCCCCGGCCTGCGCCGGCAGACACCTGCCTCTTCGCCGCCGAGCGCGTCCGTCTGCTGATGTCGGAAATCGGCGGCAGCGCGGCACGCGACCTCGTCGAGATCTTCCTCGCCGACGCTCAGAAGCGGCTGGGCCAGATGCGCGCGCTGGCGGGCAGCGGCGAGACCAAGGCACTGGGGCGCTCGGCGCATTCGATCAAAAGCTCGGCCGCGACCTTCGGCCTCAGCCGCCTCGCGGCCGTGGCGGCGGAGATCGAGAGCGAGGCGGCGACAGCGTCTTCGGCGCGGGTTTCGGCGCTGCTCGACGAGGCGGCCGAGGCGCTGGGCGGCGGGCGCAGCGCCTGGCTCGAGGCGGCGCTTTAGCGGCTCTCCTCGGCGCTCGAGAAGGAGATGACGAGCTTCCTCGCGGAGATGCGGGCGGCCCAGCGAGCCCGGCGAGCCCGCCTATTCCGCCGCCTTCTCGGACGCCCAGCCCTGGCGCCTGCGATAGATGGTGGAGACGTTGACGCCCAGGCGCATCGCGGCCTCGGTCATGTTGCCGCCGCAGAGCGCAATGGCGCGCTCGATCGCCTCGCGCTCGACCTGCGCCAGCGGCAGGATGACCGCCGCCGCGCCGTCGGCAGCAGGAAGCGCGCCGGAAACCGGCGCCGCTGCCCGCTTGGCGGCACGCGGCGCCTCGGCAGGACCGTCGAGCGCCGCGGCCAGCATTGCCTCGGTGACGCGCTCGCCGTCATGGACGACGACGATCTGGCGGATGACATTCTGCAGCTGACGGACATTGCCGGGCCAGGGCGCGGCGCAAAGCCGCGCTTCGGCCTCGGCGGTGAAATCCTTGAAGTTCCGCCCCTCCTCGGCGCT
>DASQSR010000142.1:0-3249 GCA_035642295.1 Allostellaceae bacterium
CTCGTCGTGCAGCGCAAGGTCACTCATGACCAGCTTGCCAACATCGTTGGGGTGACGCGCCAATGGGTGACGATTACGCTCGATCGCTTCCAGAAGAAGGGCATCATCTCGGTGAGCCGGCAAAGCCTGGTGATCGAGCGCCCGGATCTGCTGCTCGACCTTGTGAAGGGTTAGGACTGTCGCGGGCTCATCGGTTGCGCCGCCAGCCTGCGCAGCAAGCTCCAGGGGAATATGCCGCGGCGGTGTCCGTCGGAGAAGACGATGTTGACGGCGTAGCCACCGATCGGCGTAAGCGCGCTGATCGCGATCTCGGCCGGTTGCGCCAGCGGCTCGCCCGCGGCGCGGCGCGCGGTGCATTCGGCGCAACGGCAGGCGTTGCGCAGCGTCGCGGCGGCGAAGCTGATGCGATTGCCGTCCGGCCAGACGGCGACGAGTCCGGCGCCTTCGGCCGTGCGCCGCAACTCGCTCGGCGCGGTCTCGGGGGCTGCGCTTGCCGCTTCCTCGGGATCCTGCGTCATGCGGATTTACGATAGAGCATTTGCCGAGAGAGCTGAGGCAATTAGTTGCGCTGCCCGAGCGGCAGGTTCAGCTCGCCGAGCCGCCGGCATCGATGATCTCGCGCAGATAGGCGACATGCTCGGCGAAGGCGCGGCGGCCGGCCGGGGTCGGTCGAACCCGCGTCTGCGGCTTCTTGCCGACGAAGCGCTTCTCGATCGCGATATATCCGGCCTTTTCCAGGGTATCGAGATGCGCACCGAGATTCCCGTCGGTGGCGCCGACAACCGTCTTGAGGCGCGTGAACTCGATCGCCGATTCCGGGCCGAGGACGTTGAGCGCGGCCATGATCTTGAGCCGAACGGCCTGGTGAATGACTTCGTTGAGCCCGCTCATGCCGCTCAGCTCAAGCGCCGGAGCCACAGCCCGCTGACGATGAGGCCGCCGCCTACGGTCGCCGCCAGCCAGAGCGG
Source organism: Allostellaceae bacterium (assembly GCA_035642295.1). Lineage (GTDB taxonomy): Bacteria > Pseudomonadota > Alphaproteobacteria > ATCC43930 > CGMCC-115725 > DAHUYF01. The sequence continues at coordinate 969 of DASQSR010000142.1, forward strand.
ATACCACGCGCCGGCCCAGGCATAGCCGATGACGATCAGCGCGGTCACCGAGACGCCGACGACGATGAAGAACGCGCCGAGCCAGAGGCCGGCCAGGACGTGGCAGAACATGACCAGCGTCGGCCAGAAGGCGTTCAACTGCCGGTGGTTCACCGGCCACAGCAGCCAGAGCAAGATGAGGCCAAAGCCGATCAGCACGAGCTGCGCGTACCCTATGCGCCGGCCCAGCCGCCGGTCGCGCGAATGCAGCACCGGCGTCCAGACGCGCAGCGCAACGCTGCCGAGGACGCCGATCACCACGACGGCGATCCAGCCGGCAGCAGCGTTGTCTTCGTTGAAAAAGGTGTTGAGGTAGCCGCACACCACCAGCACGCCCCAGAGCAGGAACTGGCGGCTGCTGTGCTCATAGGTGATCGCCTGGCGGGTGCGCTCCTCGACGCTTGCGACCTCGTTCAGCGACGCGGCGGCGTCCTTGGGGTCGATGCTCATCGCTCCTGCTCCGGATTCTCGCTCCGGACGGAGGCTAGCACAGGGCGCATCCTTCAGCCTCCACCGCCTCCGACCGGCAGCGCCGCCGCCGCTGCAGCGCGGCGATAAGCGATGAGGAAGCGGACGGTCCAGCCGATGAAGTAGCCGGCGCTGGCCCCCGAAACCGCCATGTCCCAGAACAGCAGCTGGCTGCGCGCCGCAGGATGCAGCGCGAGGAGCACCGCCAGCACGTATTTCGCGGCGAAGATGAGCACGTTGCGCATGAGGGGCAGGGGGCTGCCGGGGAGATGGACGCGGCCGCCACCCTCGGCGCGAAGCCCGTCAAGCCGGAGCGTCAGCAGCGCCAGGCTGGCGCCGGCGACCGCCGTGAGCGACCAGCCGACAAGGGCCTGCGGCGCGCTTTCGGCCGCGAGCGCGAGGCTGACGAGGCCCCAGGCAATGAACACCGCCGGCGTCGCGAAGACGCGCGCCACGGCAATGGTGCGCGGCCGGAGGGCCTGGATGCCGAGCAGGAGGAGCAGCGCGAAGACGACGAACACCCAGCGCGGCGTGTGCGAGACGATGGCGAGAAGCGCGGTCATCGGGAGCCTCCTCAGAAATAGCGCGCGAGCTTGACGATGACGCTGGCCGCCTGCGGCAGGCTGCCGAAATCGGTGCGCCGTCCGCCGCTGTCGAGCGCGGCGATCGCGCCTACGGTCCAGGCATTCGAGAGGTAATAGTCGGCGGTCGCCTGCGTGATGCTCGAGCCGTCATGGAGATCGACGCGGATGAACGCGGTGAGCTCGAGATCGGGGATGAAGGCGTCCTGCCAGTCGGCGCGGGCGAAAATGGCCTGGGTGCCGATCAGATCCTGCTGGTCGGCCGCGTAGGAGCGGATGTACCAGAGCGTCGAGGTGATCGCCGCCGAGCTGGCGCGCGCCTCTCCGGTCGCGAACCAGTTGTGCCAGTCCTGCGCCGAGAACGCCGCCTGCTCGAACTCGTATTCGAGATTGAGCACGATCTTGTTGGGCGTGGTGTAGGAGAGGCCGGTGCTGAGGTCGTTCTGGAAATGCGTGCGCGGGTCGTACGGCAGCACCGGCGGCGCATTGCCGGGGAGCGTGCCGGTGTCGACCCCGTAGCGCAGCGCGTCAGCGATGAGGCTGGCGCGGCGGCCGCCGGACCATTCGGCATAGAGCACCGTGCTCTGGCCGACGCTCTCGGTGAGGTTGGCGCCGAACTGGGTACGGTTGCCTTCGTGATAGGCGAGTAGCTCCGGGCTGACGCCCGGAGCGAGGTCGGCGCTGCCCTTGAGCAGCACCCGGTCATGGGCGTTGGTGCGGTCGAGCATCGGGTCGAAGCTCGGCAGCGTCGTCGGGGTGTAGATCCGGCTGGGATCGTAGAGCTTCGGCGCGTAGGCGAGGGTGAGCGACCCGCGTTGGAGGATCTGCTGCTCCTCCAGCATGAAGGTGCCCAGCCGGTCCTCGCGCAGCACCGCCGGGTCGACCGACAGCGGCTCGACCACTGTGCGCGTCTTGAAGAAATCGGTCGGATTGAAGCCGGCGGCGACGCCGCTCTTCACGTTGATGCGGCCGAGATCGAGATATGTCGATGGCTGCGCCTGCCAGCTGACGAAGCCTTCGCGGAAATCGTTGCGGACGTCGTGATGGGTGGCGACGGGCTCGACATCGTCCGCTTCGAGATTGAGCCGGCCGCTGTAGGTGAGGCTCGCATTGCCGGAGAGCGCCCATTCCTTGCGTACGTCGAGGAAGAGGCGCTCCTGCCAGTCGGGCACCGGCGGGCCCGGCACGGGCAC
>DASQSR010000143.1:0-4884 GCA_035642295.1 Allostellaceae bacterium
CCTTTCCTAGAAGCTGAGGCCGCCCTCGCGGGCGGCGTCGGCCAGGGCCTTGACCCGGCCATGAAAGAGATAGCCGCCGCGGTCGAAGACGACGGTGGTGACGCCGGCGGCCTTGGCGCGCTCGGCGATGAGCTTGCCGACCGCGGCCGCGGCCGCCTTGTCGGCGCCGGTCTTGAGGCTGGACCGGAGCTCCTTCTCGAGGCTCGAGGCGGCGCAGAGAGTGCGCGACGCACTGTCGTCGATCACCTGCGCGTAGATGTGCCGCGAGGAGCGGAACACCGAGAGCCGCAGCCGCCCGTTGGCGACGCGGGAGATGCGGTGCCTCACCCGCATCTGGCGGCGGGCGAAGAGGGATTTGGATTTGCTCGTCATCGCGCGGCCCCTCGCTACTTCTTCTTGCCTTCCTTGCGGCGGATCTGCTCGTTCGCGTAACGGATGCCCTTGCCCTTGTAGGGCTCGGGCTGGCGGTACGAGCGCAGCACGGCGGCGATCTGCCCGACCTGCTGGCGATCGGCGCCGGTGACGCTGATCGAGGTCGGCTTCTCGCAGGTGATCTTGATCTCGCTCGGGATCGGGAAGGTCACGTCATGGCTGTAGCCGAGCTGCAGCACCAGGTTCTTGCCCTGCACCGCGGCGCGATAGCCGACGCCTTCGATCTCGAGCTGCTTGGTGAAGCCCTTGGAGACGCCGTTCACCATGTTGTTGATGGTGGCGCGCATGGTGCCCCAATGCATGCGCGCACGCTTGGTGTCGGATTTGGGCTTCACCACCACCTTGCCGCTCTCGACCGAGGCGACGACCTCCGGCGAGATCGGCAGCTTCAGCGTGCCGAGCTTGCCCTTGCAGGTGAGCGTCTGGCCCGACACCTCGACGGTGACGCCTTGCGGGATGGGAACCGGATTCTTGCCGATGCGCGACATCACAGCACCTCAGAACACGCGGCAGAGGACTTCGCCGCCGACATTGGCGGCGCGGGCCTCGTTGTCCGACATGACGCCCCGCGGCGTCGACAGGATGGCGATGCCGAGCCCGTTGTAGACGCGCGGCAGGTCGGCGATGCGCGAGTAGATGCGCCGGCCGGGCTTCGAGACGCGGGTGATCTCGCGGATCACCGGCTCGCCGTCGACGTATTTGAGCTCGATCTTGAGCTCGGCGACGCCCGGCCGCACCTCTTCGCGGCTGTAGCCGCGGATGTAGCCTTCGCGCTGCAGCACTTCCAGCACGTTGGCGCGGATCTTGGACGCCGGCGACTGCACCACGGGCTGATGCGCGCGCTGCCCGTTGCGGATGCGGGTGAGGAGATCGCCGAGCGGATCGGTCATCGACATGCCGTATCTCTCCCTTACCAGCTCGACTTGACCATGCCGGGGATCTGGCCGGCCGAGGCGAGTTCGCGCAACGCCAGGCGCGAGAGCTTGAATTTGCGGTAGGTGCCGCGCGGACGGCCGGTGAGCTCGCACCGGTTGCGGATGCGCGTCGCCGAGGAGTTGCGCGGCAGCTCGGCCAGCTTGAGCCGCGCCGCGAAGCGCTCTTCCGGCGTCAGCGACCGGTCGGTGGCGGTCGCCCGCAGCCGCGCACGCTTCGCCGCCAGCCGCTTCACCAGCTGCGCCCGCCGCTTGTTCTTGTTCACCGAGCTCGTCTTTGCCATGGGAACGCCCCTCGTCGGCGGATCAGTTGATGAACGGCATCTGGAAGCCGCGCAGCAGGGCCTTCGCCTCCGCGTCGGTCTTCGCCGTGGTCACGATGATGATGTCCATGCCGCGCGTGGCATCGACCTGGTCGTAGTTGATCTCGGGAAACACCAGCTGCTCCTTGAGGCCGAGCGCATAATTGCCGCGGCCGTCGAAGCTCTTGCCGGAGAGCCCGCGGAAGTCGCGCACGCGCGGCAGCGCGATGTTGATGAGCCGGTCGAGAAACTCGTACATGCGCTGGCGCCGCAGGGTCACCTTGCAGCCGATGGCCAGGTTCTCGCGCAGCTTGAAGGTGGCGATCGACTTCTTGGCGCGGGTGATCACCGCCTTCTGGCCGGCGATCGTCGCGAGATCGTTGGCCGCGGCATCGACCTTCTTGGCATCCTGCGTGCCTTCGCCGACGCCCATGTTGATCACGATCTTGTCGACCTTCGGCACTTGCATGGCGTTCGCGTAGCCGAACTCCTTCATCAGCGCCGGCTTCACCACCGTCTCGTAATGCTCGCGGAGACGCGTCTGTTGCATTGCTCGCCTCCTAGGCGTCGAGGACTTCGCCGGAGCGCTTGGCAAAGCGCACCTTGCGGCCGTCCGCGAGGACCTTGTAGCCGACCCGCGTCGGCCGGCTGGATTTCGGATCGATATGGGCGACGTTGGAGACGTGGATCGCCGCCTCCTTCTCGACGATGCCGCCGGGCTGCGCCGCGCCGGGGCGGGTATGGCGCTTCACCATGTTGACGCCCTGCACCACGACGCGGTTCTCGGCGCGCAGCACGCGCAGCACCTCGCCGGACTTGCCTTTCTCCCGGCCGGTGATGACGACCACCTTGTCGCCTTTCTTGATCTTGAACTTCATCTCAGAGCACCTCGGGCGCGAGCGAGACGATCTTCATGAACTTCCGGGCGCGCAGCTCGCGCGTCACCGGCCCGAAAATGCGCGTGCCGATCGGCTCGCCCTGCTTCGAGATCAGCACGGCGGCATTGCGGTCGAAGCGGATCGAGCTGCCGTCCGGCCGCCGGATCTCCTTGGCGGTGCGCACGATCACCGCCTGGTGCACGTCGCCCTTCTTGACGCGGCCGCGCGGAATTGCCTCCTTGACCGAGACGACGATGACATCGCCGACGGTCGCCGTCTTGCGCTTGGAGCCGCCCAATACCTTGATGCATTGGACGCGCCGGGCGCCGGAATTGTCGGCGACGTCGAGGTTGGTTTGCATCTGGATCATGACATCACCCTTCGGCGCCGACTTCCGCGGCGGCGCGCTTCCTCGGCGCGCGCGGCTTCACCGGCTTGCGCGCCGGGGCGGTTTCCGCCGGCGCCGGCGCCGCGGCTGCCGCCGTCGCATTCCCGGCGAGCACCACCCAGCGCTTGCGCTTGGAGATCGGCCGGCTCTCCTCGATGCGCACGGTCTCGCCGCCCTTCACCTGGTTCAGCTCGTCATGCGCCGCATACTTCTTGGAGCGCATGATGAACTTCTTGTAGACGGGATGCATGACGCGCCGCTCGACGCGCACGATCACGGTCTTGTCCCGCGCGTCCTTGACCGCCACGCCCTGAAGTATTCGCTTCGGCATCGCTCTTCTCTTTCCCTTACGCCCGCACGCGCTCGGCGAGGATGGTCTTGATGCGCGCCAGGTCGCGCCGCACCTGGCGCACGCGCGCCGTATTCTCGAGCTGTCCGCTCGCCTTCTGGAAGCGCAGGTTGAAGCGCTCCTTGGCCAGCTGCTCGAGCTCCGCCTTGAGCTCGTCGTCGGTCTTGGCGCGGATGTCTGCGGCCTTCATATCGCCTCCTCGCCCAGGCGGGTCACGACGCGGGTGGACACCGGCAGCTTCGCCGACGCGAGGTCGAAGGCCTCGCGCGCGATCGGGCCGGGAACGCCGTCGAGCTCGAACATGATGCGGCCCGGCTTGACGCGGCACACCCAGAACTCGGGCGTGCCCTTGCCGCTGCCCATGCGCACCTCGGCCGGCTTCACCGACACCGGAACGTCGGGGAAGATGCGGATCCAGACGCGGCCGACGCGCTTGATGTGGCGGGTGATGGCGCGCCGTGCCGCCTCGATCTGGCGCGCGGTGACGCGGCCGGGCTCGACCGCCTTCAGGCCGTAATTGCCGAAGTTGAGCGCGGTCCCGCCCTTGGCGTCGCCGTGGATGCGGCCCTTGTGCGCCTTGCGGTACTTGGTGCGCTTGGGTGACAGCATGGTGGCTCAAATCCCTCTCAGACCCGCGCCTGGCTTTGCTCGGCGGCGCGCTTGTCCTGCGCCATCGGGTCGTGCGTCAGCACCTCGCCCTTGAACACCCAGACCTTGACGCCGCAGGTGCCGTAGGTGGTCTTGGCCGTGCCGTAGCCGAAATCGACGTCGGCGCGCAGCGTGTGCAGCGGCACCCGGCCCTCGCGATACCATTCCATGCGCGCGATCTCGGCGCCGCCGAGCCGGCCGGAGCAGTTGATGCGGATGCCGAGCGCGCCGAGGCGCATCGCCGACTGCACCGCGCGCTTCATCGCGCGGCGGAAGGCGACGCGGCGCTCGAGCTGCTGGGCGATGCCGTCGGCGATCAGCTTGGCCTCGATCTCGGGCTTGCGGATCTCGACGATGTTGAGGCTCACCTCGCTGTTGGTCATCTTGGCGATGTCGAGGCGCAGCTTCTCGATGTCGGCGCCCTTCTTGCCGATGACGACGCCCGGCCGCGCCGAATGGATGGTGATGCGCGTCTTCTTGGCCGCGCGCTCGATGATGATGCGCGAGACGCCCGCCTGCTGCAGCCGCTCGGTGAGGAACTTGCGCAGCTTCAGGTCCTCGTGCAGCAGCCCGCTATACTCCTTGCGCGCGAACCAGCGCGAATCCCAGGTGCGATTGATACCGAGCCGGAGCCCGATCGGATTGACCTTCTGGCCCATTACGCCTGCTCCTCCTGGCGCCGCTCCTCGCGCTCGCGCACGACGACGGTGAGGTTGCTGAAATACTTGTCGACGCCGGCGGCGCGGCCGCGGCCGCGGGCGTGGAAGCGCCGCATGGCGAAGGCGCGGCCGACGCTGGCTTCCTTGACGTAGAGCTTGTCGACGTCGAGCGCGTGGTTGTTCTCGGCATTGGCGATGGCGCTCTCCAGCGCCTTCTTAACCTGACCCGCGATCCGGCGTTTGCTGAACGTCAGCGTGTTGATCGCCCCCTGAGCCGGCATGTTGCGGATCATCGC
>DASQSR010000144.1:0-8855 GCA_035642295.1 Allostellaceae bacterium
GCCATGCCGGCAACCAGCCTCATCCTCAATCTTTTCTGGATCGTCTTCGGCGGCCTGTGGATGGCGGTCGCCTGGCTCATCGCCGCCGTCCTGATGGCGCTCACCATCATCGGCCTGCCCTGGGCGCGCGCCGCCTTCACCATCGCCGCCTATACGCTTTTGCCGTTCGGCAACACCGCGGTCTCGCGTGCCCGCTACACCGGCGCGGAGGATCTCGGCACGGGACCGCTGGGCGTCCTCGGCAACTTCATCTGGCTGGTGCTCGCCGGCTGGTGGCTGGCGCTCGGCCATCTCGCCACCGCCTTGCTGCTGGCGGTCACCATCATCGGCCTGCCCTTCGCCTGGGCGCATGTGAAGCTCGCCGTTCTCGCGCTCTGGCCGATCGGCAAGATGATCGTGCCGATCGAGGAGGCGCGGCATCGCGGCTACGCGCTCTGAGCGCCCTCTCGATGCGCCCCTCCCCCCTTGAGGCCCCCTTGAGGGGGAGGTCAGGAGGGGGGACGCGCGCAGCGCACAAGAAAAGCCCTTAGCATCCGCGATATCGAGCGCTATTGCGGCATAGGGCGGAGCTTGGCAGCACCCCCCTCCCTTCCCTCCCCCTCAAGGGGGGAGGGGATTATGCTGAGCTGGTTGCTTAGCGCTTCAGCAGCAGCTTCAGCACCAGGTCGGTGAAGCGGCCGAAAGGCGGGCGCAGCAGGAAGGCGCCGTTGAAGCGGCTCTGCAGGAAGACGCCCTTGCGGTGGGAGAAGGTCTGAAAGCCGATCTCGCCGTGATAGGCGCCGATGCCCGAAGCGCCGACGCCGCCGAAGGGCAGCTCCTCCACCAGCACATGCATCAGCGTCTCGTTGACCGAGACGCCGCCCGAGACGGTGCGCGCCAGCACCAGGTCGCGCTTTTGCGCATCCTCGCCGAAATAGTAGAGCGCGAGCGGCCGCGGATGGCGGTTGACATAGTCGATCGCTTCGTCGAGCAGGCGATAAGTGCGGATCGGCAGCACCGGGCCGAAGATCTCCTCGCGCATCAGCGCGAGCTCCTCGGCGGGCTCGATCACCAAGGTCGGCGCGAGCTTGCGCGTGCCATCGAGCGCCTCCCCGGCGGGATTGAGCTCGACGATGCGCGCGCCTTTCGCCTTGGCCTCGTCGAGATAGCGGGTGAGGCGCTGGTAGTGGCGGTCGTTGACGATGCTGGTGTAGTCAGGGTTGCCGGCGAGCTTTGGGTAGTACCGCTTCACCGTGCGCTGCGCCAGCGCGATGAACTCCTCGCATCTGGCCTCGGGCAGCAGCACGTAGTCGGGCGCGATGCAGGTCTGTCCGGCGTTGAGCAGCTTGCCGTAGAGAATGCTGCGGACGGCGGCGGGAAGCGCCGCGTCCTCGCCGAGGATGCAGGGCGACTTGCCGCCGAGCTCGAGCGTCACCGGCGTCAGATTGGCCGCCGCCGCCTGCATGACGAGACGGCCGACCGCGGTCGAGCCGGTATAGAAGAGGTGGTCGAAGGGAAGACGGGCGAAGGCGCCGCCGATCTCGGGGCCGCCGAGCACCGTCGCGACCTGGTCGCTCGGAAAGAGGCCGGCGAGGAACTCGGCGATGAACTCGGAGGTGCGCGGCGTCAGCTCCGACGGCTTCAGCATGACGCGGTTGCCGGCGGCGAGCGCCGCGATGAGCGGCATGATCGCGAGCTGGAAGGGATAGTTCCAGGGGCTGATGATGCCGACGACGCCGAGCGGCTGATAGAGGAGGCGCGCCCGGCCGGGAAACAGCTCGGCGCTGACCGAGACGCGCCGGGAACGCATCCAGCGGGCGAGATGCTTCTCGGCATGGCGGATGCCGGAGAGCGCGGTGAAGACCTCGGCGACGAGGCTCTCATGCCGCGAGCGATGGCCGAAATCGGCGGAGATCACCGCGGCAATCGCTTCGGCCTGGTCGCGGATCGCCCGTTTGAGGCGGGCAAGATCGGCGCGGCGCGCCTCGAGCGCCGGCGGTCCCGCCGCGAGAAAGGCCTGGCGCTGACGCTCGAGCGTGGCGCCGAGCTCCTCGGTGCCGGTCGATCCATCCGGCCGCAACACCGCTGCGCCGCTGACGCTCATGGGGCTCGCCTCCCTGGCGGAACGCGCGACGGGACGCGCGGGACCAGGATACGGCAGATCGGGCTAGGCTGCCTACCCTAGACCCTTGGCGCCCGCCACGCGCGGCGTCAGAAAGCGCTGCAGCAGCTGGCGGAAGGCGGCGAGCGCGGGCCCGGGATCGCCCGCCGGCGCGAGCGCGAGGCGCGTGCTGAGCCCCTCGGCGGCGGCGACGAGAACCGCGGCCGCGGCTTCGGCGTCATGGGCGGGATCGATCTGGCCGAGCTGCTGGGCATGGCGGATCGCCTCGGCGCAGAGCGCGACGACGGCGGCGTTGTGGCGGCGCACGATCTCGGCGATGCGCTCGTTGCGCGTCGCCTCGGCGAGGATTTCGCAGCTGAACTTGCTCTTCTCGGGGTCGCGCGCGTTCATCGCCTCGCCGGCGAGATCGAGCATGGCGTCGAAGAGATTGCTGCTGCGGCCGAGCCGCTCGAGCCGTCCCGTCAGCTGGCGGCGGTCCTCCTCGCAGATGGCGGCGATGATCGCCTCCTTGCTGTCGTAATAGCGGTAGAGATTGCCGGGGCTCATCGCCGCCTCGGCGCAGATATCGGCCATGCTCGCCTGGTGGAAGCCCTTGCGCTTGAAGCAGGCGAGCGCGGCCTCGCGGACATGTCGCTGGCGCGCCTCGAACCGCTCGGGATTGACCGTACGCATGAGCCTGTTTCTAGCAGATATTGCGCGGGCGCGCCGCGCACAAGGCGGTGAGCTCAGCGGCCCCGGGCCGCGGCAAGCGCCTGCCAGAGGCGGGCGGGGCTTGCCGGCATGTCGAATTCGCCGACGCCGGCCGAAGCGAGCGCATCCATCACCGCGTTCATCACGGCCGGCAGCGCCCCGACCGTGCCGGCCTCGCCCGCGCCCTTGACGCCGAGCGGGTTGAGCCGCGTCGGCACCGGCCGGCTCTCGATCTCGATGGCGCAGAGATCATCGGCGCGCGGCATGGCATAGTCCATGAAGGAAGCGGTGAGCAGCTGGCCCGATTGGCGGTCGTAGACGACCTCCTCCATCAGCACCTGGCCCAGCCCCTGCACCACGCCGCCGTGAATCTGCCCCTTCAGCGTCTTGGGATTGACCACGGTGCCGACATCGTCGACGACGGCGTAGCGCGCGAGCGAGAGCGCGCCGGTCTCGGGATCGATCTCGATCTCGCAGACATGGCAGCCATTGGGGAAGGTGTCCTGCGGCGGCGAGAAGCTGCCGGTCTCGAAGAGACCCGGCTCGACCCCCGGCGGCAGCTTCGCCGGGACGAAAGCGGCGCGCGCCACTTCCTTCAAGGACAGGCCGCGGTCGGTGCCGGCGATGGCGAAGCGGCCTTCGGCAAAGCCGATATCGGCCTCGCTCGCCTCGAGCAGGTGCGCTGCGATCTTCTTCGCCTTGGCGATGATCTTGTCGGCCGCGAGGCTCAAGGCGGTGCCGCCGATCACCGTCGAGCGCGAGCCCATGGTGCCCATGCCGTAGGCGACGAGATCGGTGTCGCCATCGACATAGCGCATGTCCTCGGGCGCAAGGCCGAGCTTCTCGGCGGCGATCTGGCGGAAGGTCGTCTCGTGCCCCTGCCCCTGGTTCTTGGTGCCCATGAGGATGGTGGCGCGCCCGCCGCTGTCGAAGCGGAGCTCGGCGAACTCCATGCCGGGGCTCGCCGCGCGCTCGACCGCGTTGGCGATGCCGAGGCCGAGCAGGCGCCCGCGCTTTGCCGCTGCCGCGCGCCGCGCGGCAAAGCCGGCGACATCGCCGAGCGCCAGCGCCCGCTCCATGTTGCCGAGGAAATCGCCGCAGTCGTAGTTGAAGCCGAGCACGGTCTTGTAGGGCATCGACGCGGCGGGAATGATGTTGCGCCGCCGGAGCGCGAGCCGGTCGAGCCGCAACTCGCGCGCGGCATCGTCGATGAGGCGCTCGATGACGTAGATCGCCTCCGGCCGGCCGGCGCCGCGATAGGGCGCGGTCGGGTTGGTGTTGGTGATGGCGGCCGTCATCTCGACATGCGCCGCGGGAATGGCATAGACGCCGACCATCGCCGGCAGGCTGGTGAAGGTCGCCAGCATGTTGCGGTCGGCGGAGAGATAGGCGCCGATATTGGAGATCGTCCGCACCTTGAGGCCGAGAAAGCCGCCGTCGCGGTCGAGCGCCAGCGCCGCCTCGGCGACGACGTCGCGGCCATGCTCGTCGGCGAGGATCGCCTCGCTGCGCTCGCAGCGCCATTTGACCGGCCGGCCGAGGCGGCGGGCGGCGAACAGCACCAGCCGGTGCTCGACATATTGCCAGCCCTTGATGCCGAAGGCGCCGCCGATATCGCCGGCGACGACGCGGATCTGCGACAGCGGCAGCTTGAAGATGCGGTTCGCCAGCATCTCGCGCACGCGGTGCGGATATTGCACATCGGCGTAGAGGGTGAAGCGCTCCTCGCGCGGATCCCAGGCGCCGAGCGCGCCGCGCGGCTCCATGAACTGCGCGTGGACGCGGGTGATGACATAACGCCGGCGCACGACATGGGCAGCGCTCGTGAAGGCCGCCTCGGTCGCCGCCCGATCGCCGACGGCGAAGACATGCGAGACATTGTCCGGGCATTCCGGCCAGACGGCGGCGCTGCCGGGACGGGTCGCGGCGTCGGTCGAGGTGACCGAAGGCAGCACTTCGTAGTCGACCTCGATGAGCTCGGCGGCGTCCTTCGCCTGATCGAGGGTTTCCGCCACGACCAGGCAGACGGGATCGCCGACATGGCGCACCACGCCGCGCGCGAGGCCGGGATGGGCGCGCCAGAACATGGGCGAGCCGTCGGGCCGCTTGCGCGGGATGTTGGGCTCGTTCTGGCCCAAGCCATCGGCAGCGAGGTCGGCCTCGGTGAAGACCGCGAGCACGCCCGGCGCCGCCTGCGCCGCCGCCACATCGACGCGCCGGAGCCGCGCATTGGCATGCGGCGAGCGCAGCAGAAAGGCCCAGGCCTGCCCCGGCAGGCTGACATCGTCGATATAGCGGCCGTTGCCCTTGAGGAGGCGCCGGTCCTCGAAGCGGCTCAGCGGCTGGCCGATGCCGAATTCACCCATGTGTGCGCCTCACCGCTGCCGGATTTGCGGCGGCAGCCGCTCGTCATTGCCGAGCGCAGTGCGGCGCACGGCGTCGGTGTCGGTCGGCTGGTGCCCCACGCGGGCGCGCGGCGCCGGCGCCTCGACGACGCGGTTGCCGAGGCGCCCGATGCCGGTGATCTCGACCTCGATCAGGTCGCCCGGCTGCATCGGCCGCGAATTTGCCGGCGTGCCGGTGAGGATGATGTCGCCGGGTTCGAGCGTGGTGAAGCGCGCGAGATCGGCGACGAGATAGTCGATGCCGAAGAACATCTCCTCGGCGAGCCGGCCTTCCTGCACCAGCCGCCCGTTGCGAAAGGTGCGCAAGGTGGCGTTGCGGGGATCGACGCCGGAAACGAGGCCCGGGCCGATCGGGCAGAAGCCGTCGGGTCCCTTGACGCGCAGCATCGAGCCGGCATCGGTCTCGCGCATGTCGTGCAAGCCCACGTCATTGGCGACGGCGAAGCCGGCGAGATGGTCCCACACCTCCTCGGGCCGCACATTGCGCGTGACGCGGCCGATGATGACGGCGAGCTCGCCCTCGTAGTTGAGGTATTTGTATCCCGCGGGCCGCACCAGCTCGCCGCCATGGCCGTTGAGCGCGGTCACCGGCTTCTGGAAATATGTCGGCGTCTCCGGCGGCGTGGTGCGTCCCTGCTCGTGCCAGCGCGAGCGGTAGTTGATATGCGTGCACAGGATCTTCGACGGCGTCGCGGGCGGCAGATGGCGCACCTCGTCCTCGCCGACGCTGCGACCGTCGGGAAGCTCGAGCCGGCCGTCACGTGCCGTCGCCCAGTAGAGGCTGCCCTCGAAAATGACGCGCCGCAACTCGCGGCGCGGTCCGTCCAGCACGCTCATCGCGCTCCCTCCTCCGCTGCCTCGACGTCGAACCAGATGTGGATGTTGCCGGTGCCGGCGGCGTTCTCGTATTCAGAGCAGGGCGTGCCGCGGGCGCGGCAGGAGCGGCCGCCCAGCGCGCCCAGCATCTGCACGTAATGCGCCCCGCGGCCCTCATATTCGGCGCGCGCCAGCTCCGGGTAGCGGTCGAGGACGACGTCGTGGCGCCCCTGCTGCAACAGCGCGATCACCTCGCGGTCGAGCGCCGCATGGGCCGGGGTCGAGACATTGTCGGGGTGGTAGTAGTTGGGATGCCGCGGCCTGAAGCTCAAATCGTTGAAGCCGTGGCTCAGCGCCCCCGAGGCGAGCAGCAGGACGCGGCCCGGCAGGCGCCGGATCGCCTCGCCGATCGCCTCGCCCATCTCGAGATAATGGTGGAACGCCGCCGTCTGGCAGGTGCCGACGGACATCACCCTCTCGTCGCGGCGCAGCTTGGCGACGACATTGAGCGTCGCGTATTGCGGCACGAGGCTGTCGTCATCGACATTGCGCGCCGCGACGTTGCGCTCGATCGCCACCCGCTCGACCGCCGCCGCGAGCTCGGGCGCGCCGGGATAGTCGTAAGGCACGCGCGACAGCGCGAAAGGCAGCTCCGACGAGGTGTAGCGCCCCTGATAGCGGCGGGCGCCGGCGACGAGGTGCAGGTTGGTCGTGAACCAATGGGTGTCGAAGATGACGAAGGTGTCGGGGCGCGCCCGGTCGATCCGCCGGCGCAGCTCGGAGAAACCGGCAATGAGGCTGGTATCGGCGCCGTCGCCGCGGGCGCGGCGCATCTCCTCGGAGAGCATCAAGCCGGGATAATGCGCGACGAGCGCCGCGCCTACGACCTCACCCATTGCCGCCTCCTCCCGCCGCGACCTCCCCTTAGGCCATATTACGCCGGCGACGCCCCCTGTCACCTGCGCCGCCCGCCCGGCTTCAAGGCGCACACCACGAAAACGGGTGAAAGCGCGGAGCAAACGCGCGATTGCCTAGCAACCACTCTTTTACCCGCACCCGTCATACTCGTGTTCCCTGGGGGTCACCACATGCTCGACCGGCTCACGGCGAAGGCGCTGCTCACCTCGGTCATCGCGGTCATGGCCGGGATCGTCGTGCTCGCGCTGGGGCTCGGCGCGTGGCAGTCCTGGCAGCGCCTGGAAACGGCGCGGCAGATCGCAACCGTCGCCGACGCCGACGCCGACGCCTTCACGGCGCTGAGCAATCTGCGCACCGACCGCGACACGACCCTGCGCGATCTTCATGGCGAGGCGCCGATCGGCGCCGAGGACCGCGCCGAGCTGCAGCGGGCGCGCGCGGCCGAGATGCCGGCGCTGCGCTCGGCCGCATCGCTGTTGGCGAAGATCGATTTCGCCGAGCGCAGCAGCCTGCTCCCGGGCCTCGAGCACTCGATCGCGGCGCTGAGCCCGCTGCAGGCCGCCGCGGACGGTGCGCTGGCAAAGCCGGGAGCCGAGCGGCCGAGCGAGCTGGCGAAGCAATATTTGAGCGAGCTGACGACGCTGCTCGACACGCTCGACACGATCTCGGCGCGGCTCAGCGGCGCGATCAAGAACCGCGATGCCTTCATCGACGAGATGATGGAAATGCAGGCGCTGGCCTCGCGCGTGCGCAACACCGCGGGCGATGCGGCGCAGGTCCTCGACAACGGCTTTGCCATCAACCGGCTGCTGCCGGACATGGTCGAGCAGTTCGATACGGCGGTCGCCGTCGGCGAGTCGCTGTGGGGGACGCTCGAGGAGCTTCGCTTCGGCACCGCGTTGCCGGCACCGGTGGTCGCCGCCATCGACACCGCCAAGCGCGAATATTTCGGCGCAAGCTACCGGTCGGCACGCGACAACCTGGTGCAGGCGCTCGCCCAGGGCGCGCCGCCGACGATGAATGCGGGGCAATGGTCGTCCTATAACGCGGCGCGGCTCGCGACGCTCGAAGGGGTGGCGGAGGCGACGCTCGGCGCAGCCAAGGCGCACGCCGCGGCCGAGCGGCATGCGGCGCTGATCGAGCTCGGCATCCAGCTGGCGCTCTTCGCGCTCGCCGCGGCGCTGGTCGGCATCGGCGTGTCGGCGATCGGCAGCCGCGTCATCGCGCCGCTGCAGCGCATCCGCGACGCGATGCTGAAAGTCGCGGGCGGCGACCTTGCGGTCGAGGTCGGCTTCGGCCACCGGCGCGACGAGATCGGCGCGCTGTCGGGCGCGCTGGCGACGTTCAAGCGGAACGCGGTCGAGAAGGCGCGCATCGAGGAGGAGCAGCGCGAGCGCCGCGCCCAGGCCGAAGCGCGCCACCACGCCGTCGAAACCCATATCGCCGCCTTCGAGAGCCAGGTGCGCGACGCCCTCGAATCCCTCGGCACCGCCTCGCAGCAGATGCGCACCACCTCCGAGCGCCTCGCCACCACCGCGGCGCGCAGCAGCGGCCAGGTCAAGGCCGCCCAGGGCGCCTCGCAAGAAGCCTCGAGCAATGTCGAGACCGTCGCCGTCGCGTCCGAGCAGCTCAACGCCGCCATCGCCGAGATCAGACGCCAGGTGAGCCGCGCCGCCACCATCGCCGGCCGCGCCGTCGAGGAGACGCGCCAGACCGACGGCACCGTGCAGGGCCTCGCCGAAACCGCCGGCCGCATCGGCGAGGTGGTCAAGCTCATCAACGATATCGCCGGACAGACCAACCTCCTGGCGCTCAACGCCACCATCGAGGCGGCGCGCGCCGGCGAAGCCGGCAAGGGCTTCGCCGTCGTCGCCAGCGAGGTCAAGTCGCTCGCCAACCAGACCGCCAAGGCGACCGAGGAAATC
>DASQSR010000145.1:0-2704 GCA_035642295.1 Allostellaceae bacterium
CGCGGCTACCTCCGCCGCATGCGCATCCTGGGATATTCCGAGGTGGTGGCGGCGCTCGATTTCCCGGCGCTGGTCGAGGCGCTGCGGCAGATTTTCCGCGCCGGCGCGGAGGCGCCGCCGCGCCAGGCCCATGCCATTCCGGTATCCGGCGGCAACGAGGCCAGCCTGCTGCTGGCGCCGGCATGGCAGGCGGGGCGCCATATCGGCGTCAGGGTGGCGACCATCTTCCCGGACAATGCCGCGCGCGGCGAGCCCTCGCTGATGGGGGCCTATCTGCTGCTCGACGGCCAGACGGGGAAAGCGCTGGCGCTGCTCGACGCGCCGGCGCTGACCGCACGGCGCACGGCGGCGGCTTCGGCGCTGGCGGCGAGCTATCTCGCGCGGCCGGATTGCCATCGCCTGCTCCTGGTCGGCACCGGCGCGCTCGCTCCGCACCTGCTCGAAGCCCATGCCAGCGTCCGGCCGATCGTCAACGTGCTGGTCTGGGGCCGCCATGCCGAAAAGGCGGCCAGGCTTGCCCACCGCCTCGACCGCCGCGGCCTCCGCGTCGCTCACACCACCGACCTTGCCAACGCCGTGCGCGGCGCAGACATCGTCTGCTGCGCGACGCTCAGCGAGGAACCGCTGATCGAGGGGCACTGGCTGCCGCTCGGCGTTCATCTCGATCTCGTCGGCAGCTTCCGTCCGGAGATGCGCGAGGCGGACGACGACTGCGTGCGCCGCGCGCGCATTTTCGTCGACACGCGCGCCGGCGCGCTCGAGGAGGCGGGCGACATCATCCAGCCGCTGCGCGCCGGCCTCCTCAGCGAGGACGACATCGCCGGCGACCTCTTCGATCTCACCCGTGGCACCCGCGCCGGGCGGCGCTATCATGACCAGATCACGCTGTTCAAATCGGTCGGCACGGCGATCGAGGATCTCGCCGGCGCGAGGCTGGCGCTCGATCATCTCCGGAACTCGAGCGAGCATTCGACGATATGACGGCGGCGCGCGCAGCCAGCCCGCCGGACCATCGAGGCAGCAATGCAACAACACAGCCCCATCTTCTGCGCCATCGACACGCCTGAGCTCGGCCAGGCGCGCGCGCTCGCCCAGGCGGTGCGCGGCGCGGTCAATATCAAGCTCGGCCTTGAATTCTTCGTCGCGCACGGACCCGCCGGCGTGCGCGAGGTCGCCGGCAAGGTCCCGCTCTTCCTCGATCTGAAGCTGCATGACATTCCCAACACGGTGGCGGGCGCGGTGCGCATCGCCGCGGCGCTTCGGCCGATGCTGCTCACCGTCCATTGTGCCGGCGGCCCGGCGATGATGCGCGCCGCCGCCGAGGCTGCGGCCAAGGCCGCACCCGACCGGCAGCGGATGAAGCTGCTGGGCGTCACCGTGCTCACCAGCCTCGATGACAACGACCTCGCCGCGGTCGGTCAGCAAGGGCCGGCCGCCGAGCAGGTGAAGCGGCTGGCGCTGCTCGCCAAGGCCTGCGGCCTCGACGGCGTCGTCTGCTCGCCGCTGGAGGTGGCGATGCTGCGCGAGGCCTGCGGCAAGGATTTCCTGCTGGTGGTGCCCGGTATCCGCCTCCTCGGCGTCGCCGCGGGCGATCAGAAGCGCGTCATGGGCCCGCGCGAGACGCTGGCCGCGGGCGCCGATTACCTGGTCATCGGCCGGCCGATCACCGGCGCGCCCGATCCCGCGGCCGCGGCGCGTGCAATGGTGGCGGCGACGCGATGAGCGTCACGGTCAAGATCTGCGGCCTCTCCACCGCCCAGGGCATCGCCGCCGCGGCGCGCCACGGCGCCGGCCTTGTCGGCTTCGTCTTTTATCCGCCGAGCCGCCGGCACATCACGCCCGAGCTGGCGGCCGCGCTGGCCGCCGTGGTGCCGCCGGGGATCCTCAAAGTCGGGCTGTTCGTCGATGCCGACGATGCGACGCTGACCGAGACGCTCGCCAAGGCGCCGCTCGACCTGCTGCAGTTCCATGGCCGCGAGACGCCCGAGCGGGTCCTCTGGGCCAAGCGCCGCTTCGGCAAGCCGGTGATGAAGTCGATCCCGGTCGCCGCGGCGGCGGATCTGGCAGTCGCCGAGCGTTATTTTGGCGCCGCCGACCGGCTGCTCTTCGACGCCAAGCCGCCGAAGGACGCTCCCGTGCCCGGCGGCAACGGCCTCGTCTTCGACTGGAAGCTGCTGGGCGGAAGGCGCTGGCCGGTGCCGTGGATGCTGTCAGGCGGGCTCACGCCGGACAATCTGGCAACCGCGGTGCGCACGACCCATGCGACCATGATCGACGTGTCGTCCGGGGTCGAGCGCGCGCCCGGCGTCAAGGACCCGGAAAAGATCGCGGCGTTCCTGGCGCGGGCAAACGCGCTCTGACAGGTCGACCCTACCGCGGCGGCGGCAGCATCACCTCGTTCTCGATGTCGAGCGCCTGCTGGCGCTGATCGGGCGTCATCATCGTCTCGTAGACGACCGCCTGGTTCTTCTTGGCATGGCGGACGCCCAGGCTGGCGGCGGTGCCATAGAGGAGATAGGCCTCGGTCGGATTGAGCGGGACGCCGACGCCCCTAAGATTGGCCCAGGCCAGCAGCTCGACCGCGCGCTTGTCGCCCGCGCGCGCCAGGCGTCGCAACAGCGCAATGTCCTCCGGACGCGGCTTCCGGGCTTCGAGCCGCGCAGTCACCGGCTTCAGCGGGTTCCGTCCGGCGGACGGCTCGATC
>DASQSR010000146.1:0-3151 GCA_035642295.1 Allostellaceae bacterium
TCGCCGTTCCAGTTGGGCCGCGTCTCATCAAATGACAGTCCTTCTATATAGCCTACGGGCATCTCCACCTCTGCTGGGATCACCCTACCACACGAGGCGGCCCGACCGGGCGGTCCAGAAATCAAGCACTCCGCGCCGGCGAACGAGCGGGCGTGGGGCGGATATCGTCAATAAATCCCTAATTTTTGTCGGGCAGAGTTCGCGGGATGCATGCCTTCGACCACCCGACCCCGGCGCCGCTCGGCCTGGCGCTCTCCCTCCTCGAGCACGGCCAGCCCGATGCGGCCGCGGCGCAGTGCGCCAGCCTGCTCGAGAAGGAGCCGCGGAACTTCGAGGCGGCGCGGCTCCTCGGCATGATCAAGGCGGGCCAGGGCCAGCTCGACGAAGCGGCGCAATGCCTCGAGCGCGCGGTAGCGGTGAAGCCGAAATCCTTCCCGGCGCTGAAGGCGCTCGGCTTCGTCCAGGGCCAGCTGCACCAGCACGAGGCGGCGCTCCGGACGCTCGAGCGGGCGCGGAAGCTCGACCCGCGCGACGTCGAGCTCAATTACGCCATGGGCAATCTCGCGGCGAGCCTCGCGCGTCACGCCGCCGCGGCCGAGAGCTTCGAGCGGACACTGGCGCTCCGGCCCGATCTCGTCGAGGCGCACAACAATCTGGGCGTCGCGCTCCGCGCGCTCGGCCGCTTCGAGGCGGCGGCGGCGAGCTTCGCCAAGGCGCTGGCGCTGAAGCCCAAAGAAGCGCTGCTGCACTTCAATCTCGGCAATGCGCTGGCGAGCCTCGACCGGCAGGAAGAAGCGATCCAATGCTATCGCCAGGCGCTGGCGCTCGCACCGAGCCACGCCGGCGCCGCGATCAATCTGGGCGCCGCCTTGGCGCGGCTCGGCCGGCACGAGGAGGCGCTTTGGAGCTTCCGCCAGGCGCAGGCGCTGGCGCCCGGCCTCGCCGAGACGCCGAACAACATCGGCAATGCGCTCACCGCGCTCGGACGCTATGACGAGGCGGTGGCGAGCTTCGAAGCGGCGCTGGCGCTCCGGCCCGACTACGCCGAAGCCTGCCGCAATCTCGGCCGGGCCCTGATGAAGAGGGAGCGTCCCGAGCCGGCGCTCGCCGCCTTCGCGCGGGCGCTGGCGCTGGAGCCCGACCACGCCGGCGCACATCACGACCAGGCGATCGCGCTGGCGGCGCTCGGCCGCTACGAGGCGGCGGCGGCGAGCTTCGAGAGGGCGGCAGCGCTCGGCCCGGACCAGGCGGCGACAGCTCTCGAGCTCGGCAATGCGCTGGCCGCGCTCTGCCGCTGGGACCACGCGATCCTCAGCTATGAGCGGGCGCTGGCGGTCGAGCCCGGTTGCGCCGAGGCGGAGAACGGCATCGGCATCGCGCTGACCGCTTTGAGCCAGCCCGTGGCGGCGATCGAGCGCTTCGAACGCACGCTGAGGGTCGCGCCCGGCCACGCCGACGCGCTCAACAATCTCGGAAACGCGCTGACGATGCTGAAGCGCTACGAGCCGGCGCTCGCCCACTACGAGCGCGCGCTCAGCGCCAAGCCCGCTCTCGCCAATGCCGCGGTGATGGCGGTGGCGACGAAGCGCCATCTCTGCGACTGGCGCGGGATCGAAGCGGCCGAGGCGCGCCTCGTCGCGCAAGTCGCGGAGACCGGCCTCCCCGTCGCGCCTTTCCCGCTGCTGGCCATCGCCGATGATCCGGCGCTCCATCTCGCCGCCGCGCGGCGGCATTGGGCCCGCCTCACGGCCGCCGTGCCGGCCGCCGCACCCCCCTCGCCGCCGCCGCACCAGAAGCTGCGCCTCGGCTACCTCTCCGCCGATTTCCACGAGCATGCGACCGCCTATCTGATGGCCGGCCTGTTCGAGAGCCACGACCGGTCGCGCTTCGAGGTGTTCGGCTTCTCGCATGGGCTGGACGACGGCAGCGCCATGCGGCAGCGCCTCGCCCAGGCGTTCGACGGGTTCTTCGACGTGCGGGCGGAGAGCGACGATGCCGTGGCGCGGCGCATCCGCGAACTCGAGATCGACATCCTCGTCGATCTCAAGGGCCACACCACCGACAACCGCCTGCCGATCCTGGCGCGGCGGCCGGCGCCGATCCAGGTGCACTACATCGGCTATCCCGGGACGCTCGGTGGCGATGCGGTCGACTATCTGCTGGTCGATCCTTTCGTCGTGCCGCCCGAGCAGCAGCGCTTTTACGCCGAGAACCTCGTCCATCTGCCGGGCTGCTATCAGGTCAACGACCGGCGCCGCGCCGCCGCCGAGGTGCCGAGCCGCGCGGCTGCGGGGCTGCCGGAAGCGGGCTTCGTCTTCTGCTGCTTCAACAACAGCTACAAGATCACGCCGCCGGTCTTTCAGCTGTGGATGCGGCTCCTGGGCCAGGTGCCGGGAAGCGTCCTGTGGCTGCTCGCCGACAATCCCGGCGCCACGGCGAATTTGCGCCGCGCCGCCGAGGCGCACGGCATCGCGGCGGAGCGGCTGGTCTTCGCCGAGCGGCGGCCGCTGGCGGAGCATCTGGCGCGGCATCCCCTCGCCGATCTCTTCCTCGACACGCTGCCCTACACCGCGCACACCAGCGCGAGCGACGCGCTGTGGATGGGGCTCCCGCTCCTCACCTGCACCGGAAGCAGCTTCGCCGCGCGCGTCGCCGGCAGCCTGCTCCACGCCGCCGGATTGCCGGAGCTCGTCGTCGGCGATTTCGGCGCCTATGAGGCCCTGGCGCTGGCGCTGGCGCGCGATCCGGCGCGGCTCGGCGAGATCCGCCGGAAGCTCGCGCGGGCGCGCGACGCGGCGCCGCTCTTCGACACCGATCTCCTCCGCCGGCAGATCGAGAGCGCCTATCGCGCGATGTGGCGCATTCGCGAGCGCGGCGAGGCGCCGCACCCCTTCGCCGTCGAGACGTGGTGAGAACGCGGTCTTATGGAGCGGCCGCCACTAGGCGCCGCTCGGCTTCCGCGCCTGGGCCCGTTTGACGAGCTTGTCGTATTCGGCCGCAAGATTGAGGAATTGGGCGCGCATCGATTCGTTCAGCGCTTCCGCTGCGAACTTGCGCATCTGCGCCGCCTGCTCGCGGTAGTGATCGGCGTCCAGCATGGAGCATGGTAGCCGAGAGCCGACCGCTCGGCTAGGTGAGCTGCTCCCTGATG
>DASQSR010000147.1:0-5902 GCA_035642295.1 Allostellaceae bacterium
CGATGGCCTCGGCCGCGGCGGCGGTGAGGCGCGGGAGGTAGAGCTTCACCGAGGTGCCTTCGCCGGGCTCGCTGTAGATCTTCACGTGGCCGCCCGACTGCTTGACGAAGCCATAGACCTGCGGCAGGCCGAGCCCGGTGCCCTGGCCCACCTCCTTGGTGGTGAAGAACGGCTCGAAGGCGCGTTCCGCCACTTCCCGCGACATGCCGCTGCCGGTGTCGGAGACGGCGACGAGCACGTATTGGCCGGGACGCACATCCTCCTGCGCCTCGGCATAGCTCTCGTCAAGATAGGCGTTCGCGGTCTCGATGGTGAGCTTGCCGCCTTGCGGCATGGCATCGCGCGCGTTGACGGCGAGGTTCAGCAGCGCGCTCTCGAGCTGGTTGGGATCGGCGAGCGTGCGCCAGAGGCCGCCCGCCAGCACCGTCTCGATGACGATGCCCTCGCCGAGGGAGCGGCGCAGCAGCTCGGACATGCCGGCGACAAGACGGTTGACCTCGACCGGCTTCGGCTCCAGCGGCTGGCGCCGGGCGAAGGCGAGGAGGCGATGGGTGAGGGTCGCGGCGCGGCCGGCGGCGCGCAGGATCGCCCCCGCCATGCGCTGCGCCTCGGCATTGTCCGCCAGATGCGGCTTCAGATTGTCGAGGTTGCCCATGATCACGGTGAGCAGGTTGTTGAAGTCATGGGCGACGCCGCCGGTGAGCTGGCCGACGGCTTCCATCTTCTGCGCCTGGCGCAGCTGCTCTTCGATGCGGCGCTGGTCGGTGATGTCGCGCAGGAAGGCGAAGCCGCCGAGGATGCTGCGGTCGGGGGCGTAGAGCGGGGCGAAGTCGGCATCGTAGAGGCCGGTGCGGCCCGGGGGCGGGAAGCGGAAGGTGCGGCCGCGCAGCGCGGTGTGACGGCCGTCCAGCGTGTCGCGCCAGGCGGCATCGACGGACGTGCCGACGAGATCGGGACGCAAGTCGTAGAAGCGGCGCCCCAGCACGCGCTCGCGCGGAACGCCGGACATCGCCTCCATCGCCGGGTTCCAGGCGATGTAGCGCATGTCGCGGTCGAGGCCGATGATGGCCGCGGGATCGGTCTCGATCAGCAGCTCCGAGAGCTGGCGCTCGCGGCGCACCGCCTCCTCGGCGCGCTTCCGCGCGGTGATGTCGACGAGGGTGGTGATAGTGCGGATGAAATTGCCGTGCTCGTCGTGCTCGAGATAGGCGGAGACGAGCGTGTCGACCCGCTCGCCGGATTTCTTGACGAACTGCCGCTCGACATCGCGCAGGACGCCGTTCTCCAGCATCTGCCGCCAGCGCGCCTCGTGCAGCGCCGGGTCTCTGAGAGCGTAGAACTCGGCAATTTTCCGGCCGATGACCTCGTCGCGCGCATAGCCGAAGAGATCGAGCCAGTAGTCGTTGACATCGACAATGCAATGCAGCGCGTCCAGCGAGTGCATCGGCACCGGCGCCTTGCGGAAGAGCGCGCGCTGGCTCTCCTCGCTGACGCGCAGGCGCTGATTGGCGTCGGCAAGGTCGCGCGTGCGCTCGACGACGCGCCGCTCGAGCTCGTCATTGACGCGGCGCAGCGTCTCCTCCGCCTGCCGCATGTCGTCGATGTCGACGGCGGTGCCGAGCCAGGCGACCGTCCTGCCGTCGCGCCGCAGCGGCGCATTGCGGATGACGTGCCAGCGATAGGCGCCGTCGCGGCGCCGGATGCGGCATTCGACGACGTATTCGCGGTCCTCGAGCGCGCCTTCCAGCCGCGCACGCGCCAGCCTGCCCTGATCATCGGGATGCTGGAGCGCGGTGCGCGCCTCAGGATCGAGGCCGATGGGATGGCCGACATAGTCGATGAAGTAGCGGTTGTAATACTCGGCAATGCCGTCGCTGCGGATGACGAAGGCGATCTGCGGCATGGCTTCGAGCATGGCGTGAAAGCGTTGGTCGCTGTACCGCAGCGCCGCTTCGCGCCGCTTGTCCTCGGTAACATCGAGAGTGACGCCGATCATGCGCACCGGACGCCCGGCGGCATCGAAGAAGGTGCGGCCGCGCGCCGCCACCCAGCGGCCGTCCTGGCCGGCGACGCGGTAGTCGACGCGATAGGCGCCGCCGCTCGCGGGATCGCGCGCACCGCGGTGGGCGGCGTCGACACGCTCGCGATCGCGGGCATCGACGGAGGCGAGAAGCGCGTCGTAGCTCGGCTGCACCCCCGGCGGAACGCCCATCAGCGCCCGCGCCTGCTCGCTCCAGCGGCGCTCGCCGGTGAGAATGTCGTAATCCCAGATGCCGAAGCCGGCCGCCTCCATCACCAGGCGGAGGGGCGCGCCATCCTCGGGCAGCGCCGCGGCAGCCGTCTTCGCTTCATCGACGTCCCGCCAGGCGATGGCGAGCGTGCCGTCGAGGAGGGGCGCCACCTGCACGCGGAGCCGCAGCGGCGGCGCCGGCCAGTCGATCTCATGCTCGCTGGGCTCGGTGCGCAAGGCCGCGAGGCGCAGCAGCCGCTCCGCCGTGCTGCCGATGAGATAGGGCAGGGACTGCCAGAGATTGCGATCCGTGGCCCGTTCCGGCGGTACTTGCCACAGCGCCGCGGCGCGCCGGTTGAGGCCCAGCACCCGCCAGTCGCGGTCGACGACGCAAAAGGCGTCGACAACGCCATCGAGCCATAGGGGCGCGTCGGGCGGGCGAGCGGCCGAGGCCCGGAACCTCGCCCCGCGACGGAGTGGCAGGCGAGTCCTGCGGTCTCGGTTGCGCGTTACCATTGTCTGACCGGATTTTGCGCAAGCGGAGGGGGCCTGCCAAGTGACCTGAGTGAGTCAGGCCCGTGCAACCGCAACGCGCCGCAGGCTGCCGCGGGGCGAGAGGCATCCCCGAGCGGGATCGCGCGCAAGGCGCCAGGGAGCGCTCCGGGAGTGGCGCTCCAAGGCCTTGCAACATCACTCCAAGAAGGCCATATATCTCGCAGAAATGCCGGAACTTTTTGGAGACTGGCCGGGACCCTTCCAGAGCCGGATTCGGGGCCTCGCGGCGTTGTCCCCCGAGACAAGATAAGCTAAGCTTCACCGCGCTTTCAGCCCGGGCGCCGATGGCGGCGTTCGCCGGGCGCGCCTGCCCAAATCGGACCCAGTTTTGACCGACTCTCCCGCCTCGCCGCCGCCACACGACATCACGCCCATCTCCATCGAAGAGGAGATGCGGCGCTCCTACCTCGATTACGCGATGAGCGTGATCGTCGCCCGCGCCCTCCCCGATGTGCGGGACGGGCTGAAGCCGGTGCATCGCCGCATTCTCTACGTGATGAAGGAGAACGGCTACGACTGGAACCGGGCGTTCCGCAAATCGGCGGCGATCGTCGGCGACGTCATGGGCCAGTACCATCCGCATGGCAATGACGCGATCTACGATGCCATGGTGCGCCTGGCGCAGGACTTCGCCATGCGCGTCCCACTGGTGGACGGCCAGGGCAATTACGGCTCGATGGACGGCGACCCGCCGGCGGCGATGCGCTACACCGAGGCGCGCCTTGCCCGCACCGCCGAGCCGCTGCTCAGCGACATCGACAAGGAGACGGTCGAGTTCCAGCCGAACTATGACGGCACGCGCCAGGAGCCGAAGGTGCTGCCGGCGCGCTTTCCCAACATCCTCGTCAACGGCGGCAGCGGCATCGCCGTCGGCATGGCGACCAACATCCCGACGCACAATCTGGGCGAGGTGCTGGACGCCTGCATCGCCTTCATCGACAACCCCAACATCACCACCGACGAACTGCTCGAGCTGGTGCCGGGGCCGGACTTCCCGACCGGCGGCATCATCGTCGGCCGCATGGGCATCCAGGCCGCCTACAAGCTCGGCCGCGGCTCGATCATGGTGCGCGGCAAGACGCATATCGAGGAGGTCCGCAAGGATCGCGACGCGATCGTCATCACCGAGGTGCCCTATCAGGTCAACAAGGCGCGCATGGTCGAGCGCATCGCCGAATGCGTGCGCGAGAAGCTGATCGAGGGCATCGCCGATCTGCGCGACGAGAGCGACCGCGACGGCGTGCGCGTGGTGATCGAGCTGAAGCGCGATGCCGCGGCCGACATCGTGCTGAACCAGCTCTATCGCCACACGCCGCTGCAGACGAGCTTCGGCGTCAACATGCTGGCGCTGAACGGCGGCCGGCCCGAGCTGCTGCCGCTGCGCGACATCATCGCCGCCTTCGTCCTCTTCCGCGAGGAAGTCGTCACCAAGCGCACGATCTTCCTGCTCGGCAAGGCGCGCGAGCGGGCGCATCTGCTGATCGGCCTCGCCGTCGCCGTCGCCAATATCGACGCCATGATCGAGCTCATCCGCAAGGCGCCGGATCCGGCGGCGGCGCGCGCGGCGATGACCGGACGCACCTGGCCGGCCGAGAGCGTGGCGCCGCTCATCGCCCTCATCGAGGAGGCGGGGCATGGCGGCACGCAGCCCGACGGCAGCTATCGCCTCTCCGACGATCAGGCGAAGGCGATCCTCGAGCTCCGCCTGCAGCGCCTCACCGCGCTGGAGCGCGACAAGATCGCCTCCGAGCTCGACGAGATCGTCGCCGAGATCAAGGGCTATCTCGAGATCCTGGGCTCGCGCACGCGGCTCCTCGAGGTGCTGCGGCAGGAGTTCCGCGAGATCAAGGACAGCTTCGCGACGCCGCGCAAGACGGTGATCGAGGATGTCGAGTTCGAGGCCGACATCGAGGAGCTGATCCAGCGCGAGGACATGGTGGTGACGGTGAGCCACGCCGGCTACATCAAGCGCGTGCCGCTGTCGACCTACCGCGCCCAGCGCCGCGGCGGCCGCGGACGCACCGGCATGGCGGTGCGCGAAGAAGACTTCGTCAGCCAGGTCTTCGTCGCCTCGACCCATGCCCCGGTGCTGTTCTTCACCTCGACCGGCCGGGTCTACAAGCTCAAGGTCTACAAGCTGCCGGTGGGGACGCCGCAGTCGCGCGGCAAGGCTTTCGTCAACCTCCTCCCCAACCTGGCGCCGGGCGAAGGGATCTCGACGGTGATGCCGCTGCCCGAGGACGAGGCGTCCTGGGGCAACTACACCGCCGTCTTCGCCACGCGCAAGGGCAACGTCCGGCGCAACGCGCTCAGCGATTTCGCCAATGTCTTCGCCACCGGCAAGATCGCCATGAAGTTCGAGGGCGAGGATGCGGACGACCGGCTGATCGCGGTCGCGGTCTGCGGCCCCGAGCACGACATCCTGCTGGCGACGCGCAACGGCCGCGCCATCCGCTTCCCGGCGCGCGACGTGCGCGTCTTCACCGGCCGCGCCTCGGTCGGCGTGCGCGGCGTCAAGCTCGCCGACGGCGATGCCGTGATCTCGCTGTCGATCCTGCGCCACGAGGAAGTGGATTCGCCGACGCGCGCCGCCTTCCTGCGCCTGGCAACGCAACGCCGGCGCGCCGCCGGCGAGGAGGGCGAGGGCGGCGAGACGGCAGAGCCCGAGGAGGGCGAAAGCGAGAACGGCAACGGCAACGGCAACGGGAACGGCCATGGCAACGGGGCGGACGCCACCATCTCGGAGGAGCAGTACGCCGATCTCGCGCAGCGCGAGGAGCTGCTGCTGACGATCACCGAGAAGGGATTCGGCGTGCGCAGCTCGGCCTATGACTATCGCATCACCGGCCGCGGCGGGCAGGGCATCGAGAACATGACCCTGACCCGGCGCCAGGACGCGATCGTCGCCGTCTTCCCGGCAGGGCCCAAGGATCAGATCATGCTGGTGACCAATACCGGCATGGTGATCCGCGTGCCGATCGAGGGTATTGGCATCAAGCGCCGGCGCAGCCAAGGCGTCGTCGTGTTCAAGGTGGAGGAAGGCGAGCGCGTCGTCTCGGTGGCGCATCTCGCCGATGCCGGCGAGAACGGCGAGAACGGGTCGGACGACGAGACGGA
>DASQSR010000148.1:0-3122 GCA_035642295.1 Allostellaceae bacterium
GGTAAAGGCCGAGAACTGCGCCGCTTTCCGCGGTGATACCGCTGATGACCAGCGATCCCGAGGTCGGCGCGAACGAACCGCTCGACACCACCAACTCGATCATTCCGCCGCTGCTGACCACCGATCCGCTTGCTGTTCCGCCCTGCAGGTAGAGCGTGCCGCCGCTGCTGACGACGGTATCGCTCGCGGTGCCATAGTAGTCGTCGACCAGGCCGCCGCTGTCGATCACGACGCCGTTCGCCGTGGCGCCATAGAGCTCCACCGTGACCCCGCCGCTGACAACGAACCCAGAAACCGTCGCGCCCGACTCTATGGAAAAGTTGAGATTCCCGCCGCTTTGGATGGTCAGGCCGCTGATCTCCTGCGTCTCCGTCGAGGGATCAAGCGAACCCGATTGCAGGGTCAAATAAACGGTGCCGCCGCTGCTTATGATCGATCCGCTCGCCGTCCCGCCAGCCAGGTCCAGACCACCGCCGCTGCTGACGATGGTGCCGTCTGCGCTGCCATCGATCACCTCCACCCTGCCGCCATTGCTGACGGTCGTACGGAAAGCGCTCCCGCCGAGCATTTCCAGCAATCCGCCACTGCTGACGGTCGTGCCGCTGGCGACGCCGCCAGAGGAAACCTCGAGGAGGCCGCCGTTGAGCACGGTCGCCCCGCTCAGCGTTTCGTTGGACGTGACATCATAGAGTTGGCCGCTGCTGACGATGGTCATGGCTGCTGTCCTCTCCCGAGGGCTGGCGTCTGGTCATGCATGAGGCGTCGCGTCGCTCCGCTTCGGAGCCTCCCCGCGGCTCACGGCCCTCATGGCCTGGTTCTCATTCCGCACGCGCCACGGCGGCGGCGCGGGTGGCGGCGCCGGGGATGGTGCGGATCACCGACTTCACCTGCTCGGCGGTGATGAGGCGCGTGCATTCGAACTGGCGCGGCGTGTCCTTGTGCCGCGGGCACCAGAGGAAATCCTTGTGGTCGAAGCGGACCGCCGGATCGTTCCAGCAGCCGTTGCAGGTGTGATAGTTGACGACGCGGTAGGGCGTCGCGAACTCGTTCAGCGGATGGGTGAAGCCGCTGATCATCACCACGGGCGTGCCGGCCGCCCAGGCGAGCCAGGCGAGACCGCTCGAGAGCCCGACGAAGAATTCGGCGTGGCGCAGCCAGCGCACCCGTTCCGCGAGCGGACGGTCGCCGGTCTCGTCCTCGGCGCCGTGCGGGATGTGGTTCCAGACGAGCCCGTGCCCGTGCACCGGCTTCTGGTCGATGCAGACGACGCGATACCCGAGCTCTTTCAGGTAGCGCACCAGCTCGCGCCAGCCCGCCGGATTGTTCCAGTACTTGCACTGCGTCGTGCTCTGCACGGCAATGCAGACATAGGGCTCGGAGATCGGCCTGCCGTCGTCGGGAACACCAAGCTGTGGCGGCGCTTCGGTCGGATCGACGCCGAGGATGTAGCCGGCCGTCCGGTGCAGCCCCACCAGGCGGAAATCGCACGGCTGGAAGACGCAGTCCTTGTCGTCGAAGAAGAGGCCGATGCTGTAGGTCGCGTAGTAGCGCTCCGGCGCCACCGCCTCGTGCGTGACGAACTCGATCTCGGGATAGGCGTCGCGGAACAGCGGGATGAGCTTCTCCGCCATCGCGCAGGTGAGGCGGCACTGATGCGCCGCCTGAAATTTGACCGCGTAGGGAAACCAGCCCAGCGTGTCGCCCAGCGTGCCGACCGGAAACTGGATCAGGATGTTGCGCCCGCGCGCGGCGTAGTCATGGCTCAGCACTCGCTCGTCGCCGGCCCAGACCTCGATGCGATAGCGCACGAAATAGCGCTTGGTGCTGTTGACGCGCCCGGCCTTGAGGGTGGTCTCGAAGAGAATGTTGCCGGTGTCGAGATCGCTCAGCCTCACCCGGTAGGTGCGCGCCCCGTCCGGTATCACGACGCGGCAGCCGTCGTTGAAATCGAAGCGGAAACCTTCCGGCCCTTGCTGCGTCGGCAGCGATGCCGGCGCCGGATATGGACGCTTCTCCGCCGCTTGCGGCGGCGCCGAGGTTTCCGGGGCCGAGACGAGCGGCGAGGCCTCCGAGGTGACGCTCGGCTCGCCGACGACAGAGAGCGGGGGCACCGCAATCGGCGCGGTCATGACGTCGCCGCGGCACGAGGGCCGCGCCCGGCAGCGAACAGCACGCGACACTGGTACAAGTCGGCTCCCCCGCCCGCCTCGCACCCCTTCTGATTGAAGGCGCGAGTTCCCGCGACTTTCGCAACCAGAAGTTACATACGCATGAGGGAATTGTGAAAAACCTGTTGCTGCGCCGGGCGCCACTACCAGCGCTAGTCGAGCGACTTCCGGAAAAGCGCGACGCTGGTACTGAGCCGCAGGCGGCGAGCGCGGCGAGCGTCGCCATCTCGTCGATGGGAAAGGCGTAGCCGGGTGCGCCGCGGCGCGCTTTGGGTGACCGCGAGAACGCGGTATCCTCGGTGCGCGCGGCGGGCGCGGTCGGTCCAGCCAAGGGAGCAAGGCAGCCATGGCGCTCAAAGACATTCTTGTCCATCTCGACGCGACGCCGCGCGGCGCGGTGCGCCTCGCCCTGGCGGCGGAGCTCGCCGCCCGGCACGGCGCCCATCTCACCGCGCTCTATGTCGTCGAACTGCCGTCGCCGGGGTATTTTTATGGCGATCCCTCGGGCCTCGCCGATGTCCGTCTCATCGACGAGATCATGGACAAGATGCGCGCGACGGCGCGCGCCCAGGCGGCACCGGTCGAAGCCGCTTTCGCCGAGCGCATTCGCCGCGACGGCATCGCCGGCGAATGGCGCATCATCGAAGGCCGCGTCGCCGAGACGGTGACGCTGCACGCGCGCTATGCCGATCTCGCCATCCTCGGGCAGCATGATCCCGACGCCGCCGGGATCGGCGCCACGGAGATCGCCACCGGCGCGCTCCTCTCCTCCGGCCGCCCGGCGCTGATCGTGCCGTATGCCGGGACGTTCCAGACCCTCGGGCAGACGGTGCTGATCGGCTGGAAGAGCGGCCGCGAGGCGGCGCGCGCGGTCAACGACGCGCTCCCCCTGCTGCAGCAGGCGCGCTCGGTCACCGTTCTCGCCATCAACCCCGAGGACGGCATCGGCGGCGA
>DASQSR010000149.1:0-2187 GCA_035642295.1 Allostellaceae bacterium
CGCCAGCCTGCGGGGTGGTGGCGGCGTCGAATTGTGCCAACGTGCAGAGAGCCTGGGGATTGCGACGCTGCTGATCAGTGGCGAGCCGCAGAAGGGGTATCAATCCCCCTTCCTGCAAAAGCCGTTCCGACTGGCCGAGCTGGAAGGCGAGCTACGGCGTCTGGTGCCGGGGTTCCCATGATGGTGCTCCAGGGCGAATGACGAAGCACTTTTGAAACGGCTGACGGCTGATAGCTGACAGCTCTTTCCGTCCGCTATAGTCGCGTCCCATGGAGGACGGCGCTCTGCTGACGATGGACGGGCCGGTGCTGGTCTTCGGCGGCCCCTACAGCAATCTCGAAGCGACCGAGGCGGTGCTGGCCGAGGCGGCGCGGCGCGGCATCCCGCCGCGGCGCATCCTCTGCACCGGCGACCTCATCGCCTATGGCGCCGATGCCCGCGCGACGCTCGACCTGGTGCGCCGCTCCGGCATCCTGGCGATCATGGGCAATTGCGAGGAATCGCTCGCCGGCGGCGCCGCGGATTGCGGCTGCGGCTATGCCGAGGGCAGCGCCTGCGATCGCCTCGCGGCCGAATGGTACGCCTATTCCCGCGCGCAGCTCGCGGCCGCGGACCGCGCCTTCCTGGCGGGGCTGCCGCGGCGGCTCGACATCACCCTCGCCGGCAAGCGCCTTGCCGTGGTCCATGGCAGCGCGCGGCAGATCAACCGCTTCCTCTTCGCCTCGACCCCCGCCGCGGTGAAGCGCGAGGAGCTCGCCGCCGCCGGTGCCGACGGCGTCATCGCCGGTCATTGCGGCGTCCCCTTCACGCAAGTGATCGATGGCCGGCTCTGGCACAATGCCGGCGCCGTCGGCATGCCCGCCAATGACGGCACGCCTCGGGTGTGGTTCAGCCTGCTGACGCCGGAGGCGGGCGGCATCGCCGTCGAGCATGGGGCGCTCGCCTACGACCATCGGCGCGCCGCCGCCAAGATGCGCGCGGCGCATCTCCCCGAAGGCTACGCCGCGGCGCTCGAGACCGGGCTCTGGCCGAGCGCCGATGTCCTGCCGCCGGCGGAGCTCGCCGCCGCCGGCGCCGCGCTCTCGCCCGGGCGCGTGCTCTGGCAGGGCGATGCGGCCACTTCTTGGCCTGCGCCGGCCGCCGAGCTCGCCCCGCCGCCGCTCGATCCCGCCAAGTTCCGCAACCCCGCAGTGACGCTTGCGGGCGCGCCGCGCGCGGCGGTTCCCTGGCGGGGCCTCAGGACTCTCTGGGTCAACACCGGCACGCTCTGCAACATCGCCTGCACTCACTGCTACATCGAATCGAGCCCGCGCAACGACCGCTTCCTTTATCTCAGCGCCGCCGAGCTGCGCCGTTATCTCGACGAGATCGCCGCCGAGCGCCTGCCGACCGAGGAGATCGGCTTCACCGGCGGCGAGCCTTTCATGAACCCCGACATCCTCGAGATGCTGGAGGCGTGCCTTTCGCGCGACTTGCGCGTGCTGGTGCTGACCAACGCCATGCGGCCGATGCAGCGCCTGGCGGAGCCGCTGCTCGATCTCCATCGCCGGCTCGGGCGGCGCCTCACCTTGCGCGTTTCGCTCGACCATTACACCCGCGCCCTCCACGAGGAGGAGCGCGGCCCCGGCACCTGGCAGCCGGGGCTCGACGGGCTCAAATGGCTGGTGGCGAACGGCTTCGGCATCGCCGTCGCCGGCCGCCTGCAGTGGGGCGAGCCCGAGGCCGCGATGCGCCAGGGCTTCGCCCAGCTCTTCGCCGAGCACGGCATTCCGATCGACGCCGAGGATCCCGAGCGCCTCGTCATCTTCCCGGAGATGGACGAGCGCCTCGACGTGCCCGAGATCGCCGCCGGCGACTGGCTGCGGCTCGGCGCCGATCCCGCGCGGCTCATGTGCGCCAGCGCGCGCATGGTGGGGAGGCGCAAGGGCGCCGCCGCGCCCAGCGTCATCGCCTGCACGCTGCTGCCCTACGACGAGCGCTTCGATTTGGGTCCGACCCTCGCCGGCGCCACCGGGCCCATCCCTCTCAACCACCCCCACTGCGCCAAATTCTGCGTCCTCGGCAGCGGCGCCTGCGGCTAGGGGAACGCGCTTGGCGCGTTCCCCTAGCCGCAGGCGCCGCTGCCGAAGACGCAGAACTTGGCGCAGTGGGGGTGGTTGAGAGGGATAGGGCCGGTGGCGCCGGCGA